>JAYRTA010000374.1:0-2546 GCA_041919875.1 Arenimonas sp. | reverse complement strand
CTGGCGGAGTTTTCGGACTAGCGTCGCGGGAGGCCGACGGGGCCACCATTGAAGCGATCGGCGCGCCCTGGGGGCGCCGCCGGGTGGAGCGACCCGGCGCCGGTCAGGCCGCGCGGGGGAAGATGGCGGAGAGAGAGGGATTCGAACCCTCGATACGGGGTTTAGCCGTATACACACTTTCCAGGCGTGCTCCTTCAACCACTCGGACATCTCTCCGCAGAGATAAGCGCCTGAAACGAGCCGGAAAGGATACGCGCCCGGACGCTCCCGGACAAGCGCGGCCGGCGCGGCTTGGCCGGGGGTGGGGGGCTTGGCACAATGGCCCGGGTCGGATCCGACCTGCCGCCGAGCCCCCGCATGTCCTACCTCGTCCTCGCCCGCAAATGGCGTCCCCGGCGTTTCGCCGAGCTGGTCGGGCAGGAGCACGTGGTCAAGGCCCTGACCAATGCCCTCGAGACCGGCAAGGTGCACCACGCCTTCCTGTTCACCGGCACCCGCGGCGTGGGCAAGACCACCATCGCCCGCATCTTCGCCAAGTCGCTCAACTGCGAGCGCGGCACCAGCGCCGACCCCTGCGGCGAGTGCGAGACCTGCCTGGCCATCGACCAGGGCCGCTACGTGGACCTGCTGGAGATCGACGCCGCCAGCCACACCGGCGTGGACAACGTGCGCGACCTGATCGACAACGCCCAGTACCTGCCGGCGCGCGGCCGCTACAAGGTCTACCTGATCGACGAAGTCCACATGCTGTCCAAGCCGGCCTTCAACGCCCTGCTCAAGACGCTGGAGGAACCGCCGCCGCACGTGAAGTTCCTGTTCGCGACCACCGATCCGGAGAAGCTGCTGGTCACGGTGCTGTCGCGCTGCCTGCAGTTCAACCTGCGCCGGCTGGAACAGGCGCAGATCGCCGGCCAGATCGAGCGCATCCTCGCCGCCGAGGGCATTCCCGCCGAGCCCGGTGCCATCGATCTGCTGGCTCGCGCCGCGGACGGCAGCCTGCGCGACGGCCTGTCCCTGCTCGACCAGGCCATCGCCTACACCGGCGGCAAGCTCGACGAGGCCTCCGTGACCGCCATGCTGGGCACGGTCGACCGGGCCCAGGTCGGGGGCCTGCTCGAGGCCCTGGCCGCCGGCGACGGCGCCGGGCTGATGGCGCGCGTGGAGGAGATGGCCGGCTATTCCCCGGATTTCGCCCACGTGCTCGAGGACCTGGCCGCCGCCCTGCACCGCATCCAGTTGCAGCAGCTGGTGCCGGGCGCGGCGGCCGGCGAATCGCGCGTGGACATCCCCGGCCTGGCGGCCCGGCTTTCGCCGGAAATGGTGCAGCTCTGGTACCAGATGGCCACCACGGGCCGGCGCGACCTGGCCATCGCGCCGAGCCCGCGCACGGGGTTCGAAATGAGCCTGCTGCGCATGCTCGCGTTCCGCCCGCTGGGCGAGGGCGGCCTCGCGATCCCGGCACCGGCGGCGCCGGCGGCCCGCCCGACGGCGCCGCCCAATCCCCTGGCCGGGCCCCGGGAGACGGCGCCCCCGGCGCGCGGCCCCGAACCCGCGGCCCCGGCCCGCGCCCAGCCAGGCCCTGGCGATGTCGCGGCCCGTGCGCCCGTCCCGGCCACGCCTGGCCCCGTTTCCCGCGGGCCCGAGGCCGACGGGGCGTTGCCCGCGCCGGGCGGCGGCCGCTCCCTGGCCAGCGCCGAGGACTGGCTGGCCCTGGTGGCCAGCGCCGGCCTCAAGGGCCCGGTGCGTGAACTGGCCGCGCACTGCGCCTTCTGCGGCCATGCCGGCGACGTGCTCTCGCTGTCGCTGCCCGACAGCTTCGGCCATCTGCGCAGCGAGGGCCTGGTGCGCATGCTCGCGCAGTCACTCGCCGGCCCGCTCGGCGCACTGCCCCAGATCCGCTTCGAGTCGGCCCGCGCGGGCAGCGGCGAAACCCTGCACGCGCGCACCGAACGCCAGCGCGGCGAGCGGCAATCCGAAGCCGAGGCCCATTTCTACGCCGACCCGGTGGTCGCCCAGCTGCTCAAGCAGGGCGCCACGGTCAACCCCGACACCATCCGTCCCCTGGACGACCACTGAGCACGAAGGACACGACCATGCGAGGCAACATCGCCCAACTCATGCAGCAGGCCCAGCGCATGCAGGACAACCTCAAGAAGGCGCAGGAGGAGCTGGCCGGCCTCGAGGTCACCGGCCAGGCCGGCGGCGGCATGGTCAAGGTCACCCTGACCGGCCGGATGGAGTGCCGGGCGGTGCGCATCGATCCTTCGGTGCTGGGCGACGCCGAGATGCTCGAGGACCTGGTCACCGCCGCCATGAACGACGCGGTGAACAAGGCCAACGAGGAAAGCCAGAAGCGCATGTCCGCCGCGACCGCCGGCATGCCGGTGCCGCCGGGCATGAAGATGCCGGGCCTGTTCTGATCCCGCGCGCCCGCGCATGTCCACCTCGCCGCTGCTCTCGCAGCTGATCGAAAGCCTGCGCTGCCTGCCCGGCGTGGGCCAGAAGTCCGCGCAGCGCATGGCCTACCACCTGCTCGAGCGCGACCG
>JAYRTA010000373.1:0-2551 GCA_041919875.1 Arenimonas sp. | reverse complement strand
GACGTCGATGGCAAGAACCGCGCGGACATCCCCAATGGCGGCACCTACCAGATCGTCGATACGCTCGACGACGACCCGCGCTCGATCCTCGTGCAGCGCTCGGTCGATTCCGCCTTCCTGTTCAAGCTCGACGTCTACTCCGGTCGCGTGATCACGGTGGCGACCGCGCCGCTGCGTTTCGGCGGCTTCCTGGTCGACCACGAAGGCAAGCTGCGCTACGCAGTGGGCCAGCAGGAGACCGGCGAAACGGTGACCTTGCGCCGCGACGGCGAGCGCTGGACCACCGTGCACACCGCCAAGCTGGGTGATCCGATGCGGTACCCGCTCGGCTTCGATGCCGAGAACAAGCGGGTGCTGTTCTCGGTCAGCGACGAGGGCGAGCCCTCGCGCCTGGTGCTCGTGGATCCGGAAACCCGGGAAGAATCCCCGGTGGCCTCGAACCCGCGCGTGGACCCGGCCGGCTACCTGGTGAGCAGCGACCAGCGCCACCTGCTGGCCGTGGAGTACGACGACGGGCTGCCGGGTTATGAGTTCGTCGCCGCCGAGCATCCCGAGGCCAAGGCCTACGCGGGCCTGGTCAACGCCTTTCCCGACCACGCGGTGCGCTTCCACGGCACCAGCCGCGATGGCCGCTACATCCTGCTGCGCGCTTTCAGCGACGTCGATCCGGGCACCTATTACCTGTTCGATCGCCAGACCGGCAGCGCCCAGTTCCTGCTGTCGCGCATGAGCTGGATCAAGCCGGAGCAGATGGCGGAAATGACGCCGATCAGCTTCAAGGCGCGCGACGGCGTCGAAGTGCACGGTTACCTGACCCTGCCCCCGGGCAGCGAAGGCAAGCGGGTGCCGCTGATCCTCAACCCGCACGGCGGCCCGCACGGTCCGCGCGACCGCTGGGGCTTCAACCCCGAGGTGCAGTTCCTGGCCAATCGTGGCTATGCCGTGCTGCAGGTGAACTTCCGCGGCTCGGGTGGCTACGGCAGTGGCTTCGAGCGCAAGGGCTACCGCAACTGGGGCACCACCATGATCAACGACATGACCGATGCCGTGGACTGGGCGGTGGCGCGGGGCTATGCCGATCCAGACCGCCTGTGCACCTACGGCGCGTCCTACGGCGGCTACGCCGCCCTCCAGTCGGTGGTCCGCGAGCCGGAGAAGTATCGCTGCGCCATCGGCTACGTCGGTGTCTACAGCCTGCCGCTGATGACCACCGACGGCGACATCCCGCAGTCCGAGTCGGGACGTTCGTACCTCAATCGGGTGCTGCCCGAGAGTCTCGCGGAACAGCAGGCGCAGTCGCCGGCGTTCAACGTGGAGCGGATCCGGGTGCCGGTGATGCTGGTGCAGGGCGGCAAGGACGAGCGCGTTCCGATCAGCCAGTACAACCTGCTCAAGCGCCGCCTCGAACAGGCCGGGCGCCCGCCCGAGCAGACGCTCGTCAAGCCCAAGGAAGGCCACGGCTTCTACGACTACGACAACCAGGTGGAGCTCTACACCGCGATGGAGGCCTTCCTGGCCAAGCATCTCGGCGCCACCCGACCCGACGCGCCCTGAAGGAGACGTCATGCGCCTGCTCGCCGCCCTGATCCTCGCCGTCGCCGCCAGCCTGGCCCCGGCGCACGCCAACGACGCCGCCCGGGTCGACCGGTTCACCGACCTGGTGGTGGAAATGATGCCGATCGGGGAGATCTTCGAGACCCTGGCCGGCCTCGACCCCAACTGGCCGATGCAGCACAACCCCAGCCTGGTGGACAAGGGCGAGCTGGCCTGCCTGCGCGACGAACTGTCCCGCCAGGGCCATCGCCGGTCCAAGCGCCGGGAGGTGGTGCGCTACCTGGCGGACGACCCGGTGCGGGCCGCCGCCGACCTGGCGATCCTCGAGCGCGGCGCGGCCAAGGCCTTCGGCCTGCTGGTGCGCGAAGGCGCCGAGGCCGAGCGCATGGGCACCACGCCCGACGAGGCCGCGATCCTGGCGCAGCTCGGCGAAACCGAGGTCCAGGCCATGCTCAGCGTGATCTCCGAGCCCGAGTTCGCGTCGCTCCGGCGGCTCGCGGGCATCGGCAACGCCATGGACGCGACCAAGACCGCTGAGGAGAACGAGGCGGCGGGCCGCGAAGTCGGCGCCGACCTGGCGACGCGCATGATCTACAAGGCGGTCGACGACTGCGGCATCGATCCCGCCCGCCTGGGCCAGTGACCTGTCCGAACACCCCCTGACCCGCACCGTCAACCCGAGCCAGACATGCCCAAGCGCACCGACATCAAATCCATCCTGATCATCGGCGCCGGCCCGATCGTGATCGGCCAGGCCTGCGAGTTCGATTATTCGGGCGCCCAGGCCTGCAAGGCCCTGCGCGACGAGGGCTACCGGGTCATCCTGGTCAACTCCAATCCGGCCACCATCATGACCGACCCGGAGATGGCCGATGCGGTCTACATCGAGCCGATCAACCCGGCCACGGTCGAACGCATCATCGCCAAGGAGAAGCCCGACGCGCTGCTGCCCACGATGGGCGGCCAGACCGCGCTCAACTGCGCGCTCGACCTGGCC
>JAYRTA010000372.1:0-2560 GCA_041919875.1 Arenimonas sp. | reverse complement strand
GCAGGTGGTCCATGTAGTCCCAGGTCGAGCGCAGCAGCACCGCGTCGAAGCGCGCCCAGCCCACGGTCGGGTCGTCCCAGGCGAGCACTTCGGTGGCGATGCCCGCGGCCTCGCAGGCCACGCGCAGCGGCGCGAGGTCCTCGTCCAGGGACATCGCCGCGATCGCGGTGGCCAGTGCGAGCTTCATGCGGCGGCCGCCTCAGAGGTTCTGGTAGTTGGGGCCGGCGCCGCCTTCCGGCGTCACCCAGTTGATGATCTGGTACGGGTCCTTGATGTCGCAGGTCTTGCAGTGCACGCAGTTGGCGGCATTGATCTGCAGGCGCTTGCCGGTGGTTGCGCCGGCGTCGGCGACGATCTCGTAGACGCCGGCCGGGCAGAAGCGCGTGCAGGGGTTGCCGTACTCCTCGGCGCACTTCGTGACGCAGACGTTGGTGTCGGCCACGTGCAGGTGAACCGGCTGGTCCTCGTCGTGCTCGGTGGCGGCGAAGTACACGCCGGCCAGGCGGTCGCGCGGGGCGAGCGTGCGCTCGACGTAGTCGCGCTTGGGCGTTTCGGCCGCGTCGAGCTTCTGCAGGGCGCTCCAGTCGGGCTTGCAGCGCCAGGTCCAGGGCGACAGGCCCGCGGTGGCGGTTTCCCAGGCCGAATTCACCAGGCCGAACCACAGGCCCTTCTTGAAGCCGGGCTTGATGTTGCGGACCTTCTTCAGCTCCGCCATCGCCGCCGACGCGCGCAGCCTGGCGTCGAAGCCCGCGCTCGACGGCGCGTCCTGGCCGGCCAGGTGTTCGGCCGCGAGCATGCCGCTGCGGATCGCCTGGTGGGTGCCCTTGATCTTGGGCACGTTGAGCAGGCCGGCGGCGTCGCCGATCAGCAGCGCGCCCGGCATCTCGACCTTGGGCAGCGACTGCCAGCCGCCGGTGACGATGGCGCGCGCACCGGCGCTGAGGATCTGGCCGCCCTCGAGCAGTGGCTTCACCGTCGGGTGATGCTTCCACTGCTGGAAGGCCTCGTAGGGCTGGTATGCCGGATCGCGGTAGTCCAGGCCCGAGACGTAGCCCAGGGCGATGCGGTCGCCGTCGAGGTGGTAGAGGAAACTGCCGCCGTAGGTGTGCGTATCGGCCGGCCAGCCCAGGGTGTGCACGATCTTGCCGGGCGTCACGCGGCCGGCGGGCACCTGCCAGAGTTCCTTGATGCCGATCGAGTAGTTCTGCGGGTCCGACTCGGCGTCGAGGCCGTACTTGCGCACCAGTTGCTTGGTCAGGTGGCCGCGCGCGCCTTCCGCCAGCACCGTGAGCCTGGCGCGGATGTCGATGCCCTGCGTGTAGCCCGGCTTGTGCGATCCGTCCTTGGCCACGCCCATGTCGCCGATGCGCACGCCGGCGACGGCGCCGGCCTCGTCGTACAGGGTCTCGGCGGCGGCGAAGCCGGGATAGATCTCCACGCCCAGGGCTTCCGCCTGCGGCGCCATCCAGGCGCACATCGCGCCCAGGCTGACGATGAAATTGCCGTGGTTGGACATCTGCGGCGGCACGAACGGGAACTTCGTGCCGCCCGTCTTCGTCAGGAACCAGAACTCGTCCTCGGTGGCCGGCACGCAGACCGGCGGCGGATTGTCGCGCCAGCCCGGCAACAGGGCATGCAGCGGGCCGGGCTCGATCACCGCGCCCGAGAGGATGTGGGCGCCGAGGGTGGAGGATTTCTCGATCACGCAGACCGACAGGTCGGGCTTGAGCTGCTTGAGCCGGATCGCGAACGCCAGGCCCGCCGGGCCGGCGCCCACGGTCACGACGTCGTACTCCATCACGTCACGCTCACTCATGGCGGCTGCTCCATACGCTGAAGTGCGGATTGTCCCGGTTTGCCCGGGGCCGGGCAATCAAGGAAACTCCCGGCAGGCCCCACGGACCGCGCCGCATGACCGCCAGCCCCGACGACCTGCGCCAGGCCCCGCTCTACCTCGTGCTGCATTCGCTCGCCCGCGGCGACACCAGCAGCGAGGCCCTGACGGGTGCCTGCCTGGCGGCGATCGCGCGCGATGCGCATCTCAACGCCTGGACCTGGGTGGACGACGCCGGCGCCCTGGCCGCGGCCCGCGCCAGCGACCAGCGCCGCGCCGAGGGCAAGCCCCTGGGCCGCCTGGACGGCGTGCCGGTGGCGATCACCGATGCCTTCGACGTCGCCGGCATGCCCACCGGCCTGGGCCTGCCCGGCCATCCGGGCCTGGCCGAGCACGATGCCCACATGGTGCGGCGCCTGCGCGGCGCCGGCGCGGTGATCCTGGGCAAGACCAGCCTGGACGAGGGCGCCTTCGGTACCGTCGGCCGCAATCCGCACCACGGCGACGTGCGCAACCCGCGCTATCCCTCGCGCGCGGCCGGCGGCGCCTCGGGCGGCTCGGCCGCGGCGGTGGCGGCCGGCCACTGCGCGTTCGCGCTGGGCGTGGACACGCTGGGCGCCTCGCGCATCCCGGCCGCCTTCTGCGGGCTGGTCGGCCACAAGCCCACGCTGGGTGAACTGAGCGCGCGCGGCATGGCGCCCGCGCTGCGCCGCCTCGATTGCCCGG
>JAYRTA010000371.1:0-2561 GCA_041919875.1 Arenimonas sp. | reverse complement strand
GGGTCCTGGCCGCGTGGGGGCCCGCTGCCGCCGTTGCCGCTTTCGCGGCGCTTGCATAAAGTGCCTGCGGCCCGCACGGGCCTTTCCACCAGGGGACTCCATGAAGCTCAACTCCACCCGCCTGGCCGCGGGCGCCCTCGCGCTTGGCCTGGGCGCGACGCTGGCCGGCTGCGCCACCACCTACACCAACGCCAGCAATCCGCTGACCGGCCTTGCCGGCGGCTATTACGACGAACCGGGCCCGGCCCGGCTCATCACCGTCGGCTTCGGCGCCAATGGCTACACCGATGCCGAAACCGTGCGCCGCTACGTGCTGCGCCGTGCCTGCGAGGTGGTGCAGGAAGCCGGCAAGAGCGATTTCCTCGCCTTCATCTCGCTCGAGCACGCCGCGCGCGGCGTCCCGGTGGGCGAGGACCTGGGCATCCACGCCCTGGGCGGCAAGCCGTTCTCACGCATCTACGTGCTGCCGCTGGCGGCCCCGCGCGACGGCTCGCTCAATGCGGCCCAGGTGCTGGCCCGCGTCAGCGCCGAACCGGCGAAGGAGGAGGGTTGACCATGAAGCGACTTCCCGCGCTGGCGGCCCTGCCCCTGCTGCTGCTCTCGGGTTGCGTGGTGCTGCCCGCCTACGTGGCCCGCCCCGACGAGCCCATGGCCACCATCGACACCCTCAACCTGCCGTCGCCGGCCTTCTGCGCCGACGGCGTGGGCTACAAGGCCACGCCCGACAAGGACGGCCGCTTCCAGGTGCCGGCCGGCAGCCGCGTCTCGCTGTATTCCAGCGTGCAGCTGTACGACTACCAGGTGACGTACATGTGCTTCCCCGGCACCAGCGCCGTGTTCGCGCCCGGCGGCAGCTACCTGGCCTCGGTGGTGACCACCTCCACCGGGTGCCGCATCGACCTGGTGCGCAAGGACGAGGACACCGAGACCGGCCTGGCCCCCGAGCCCAGCCTCAACGGCCCGATCTGCAACCCCTGGTCGGACGAGGCCAGGAAGCCGAAGGCACCGGCCGCGAAGTAAGCCCGGGCCGGCGTCTGGGCCGGCCCCGGGCACCGGTCAGGGCTTGACGCCCTGGCCGCCCTTGCCCGGCGTGCCGATGGCGCGTTCCAGAGCCGCTTCGTCCACGTACTTCTCGAACACCGAGATGGCGCTGTTCACGGCCGGGTCGCCCATCAGTTCCTGCATGGCCACCTTGCCCAGGTGCTCGAAGGCTTGGCCCATCGCGTTCGTGCCCTGGCTGGCGGCCAGTTCGCGGAACTGGGTGGCGCAGTCCTGGGAGACCAGGCGGGTGAAGAGCGCGGCGAACTCCCTGGAAATCTGGTCCCGCTCGGCGGTGCCGACCTTGGACAGCGCGGTGATCTCCGGATGCGCGGCCAGGGCCGAGAAGATCCAGCGGCCCAGCACCTTGCGGTCCTTGCCCGAGGTGCTGTCGGCCAGGCAGGTCTGCGCGGCCAGCACCTGCGGATTGGCGTGGGCGGGCAGGGCGGTCAGGCACAGGCCCAGCGCGAGCGCGGCAGCAGCCAGGGGGCGGGTCATGGGCATCGTCGGGTCCTCAGTCGGTGCGCGGCCAGGCGTGGCCGCAGGCGCCACAGTAACGGGTGGATTGGCGGGTGTGAATGGTGGCCTCGCCCACCACGAACAGCAGCACGGCCAGCAACTTCTGGCGCAGCGGCACGCGCACGCGCAGGTCGGTGGACGCGCAGGCGGGGCAGGTGGGGGCGGGCGGAGGCGGCGCGTTGTCGGGCAGGGCTTCCAGGTCACCGGCATGGTAGGCGCGCAACACCTCGCCCGCGTCTTCCAGGCAGGCCGCGGGCACCATCACGCGCACGCCGCCGAAGGCCGTGGCCATCGGCCACCAGAGCGACACCAACTGGTCGTCGGCCAGCACGGCCGGGATGCCCTCGGCCGCCAGGCGGCCGCGCAGGATGTGCGCTTCGGCAGGGTCATTCGTGCGGGTGAGGACCTGCAGCGACATCGGGGCCTCAGAAGGACGAACCGGGCTGCTGCAGGAAGTCGAGTTCTTCCGGCGTGGATGCGCGGCCGAGGACGGCGTTGCGGTGCGGATAGCGGCCGAAGCGGTCAATGATCGCCTTGTGCCGCAGCTCGAAGTCCAGGTTGTTGGCGGGCGCGTGGGCGCGATAGAGCGCCTCGGCCTGCACGTGCACCGCGGCCGATTCGCTGTGCATGTAGGGCAGCAGCAGGAAACTGCGCTGCACGGGCGACAGCGCGGCCAGCGCGCCGGCGCGTACCGCTTCCTGCGCCAGGGCCAGGGCCATCGGGTCGCAGGCGAAGGCGCCCGGCGTGCCGCGGTGGATGTTGCGCGGGAACTGGTCGAGCGTGATGACTTCCGCCAGCCGGCCCGCGGACGTGTCGCGCCAGGCCCAGAGTTCCCCCGCGGCGGCGCGCGCGAGCAGGGCGCCGAAACGCGCGCGCACCCGCGCATCGAAAGCGGGGTCCACGGCCCACCACTGGTCCGGGCGGGTGTCCTCGAACCAGAAGGCCAATACCTCGTTCGCCTGCATTGCTACACCTCCAGCGCGCCGCGGAAGCCGCGGGCCGCG
>JAYRTA010000370.1:0-2562 GCA_041919875.1 Arenimonas sp. | reverse complement strand
TCTGCCCGCCGGCCGGGCGCGAGCGGTTCCGCGCCTGGGGCGCGCTGGTGCACGAACTGCGCGAAGCCCTGTTCGAGCTCAGCGACCCGCGCGTGGCGGCGGTCAAGGGCCGGTGGTGGGCCGAGGAACTGCTGGGCCTGGCGGCCGGCCGCAGCCGGCATCCGCTGACCGCGCCGCTGGCCGACGCCGGCCTGCCCTGGACCGCCCTGGCCGGCGGCGTGGCCAGCCAGCTGGGCGAGTCGCCGCCGCCCGACGATGTGGCGGCTTCGCTGGCGCAACTCGCGCCGCTGTGCGATGCCCTGGCGCGCGTCGAGGCCGGCCTGGCGGGCGTCGAGGCACCCGCCAGCGCCGCTGACGCGATCGCCGTGCACCTGCGCCTGCATCGCCTGCCCGCGGGCCTGGCCGCGCCGGACCGGGCGGGCGTGCCGCGGGAGCTGTTGGCGCGCCACGGCGAGGGCGGCGACCCGGTCGCGGCCGGGCGGGACCACGCCTTGCTGCGCGACTGGGCGAAGCACCTGCTCCAGGTCCAGCCGGACCCGCGCGGCCTGCCGCTCTTCCGCCGGCTGCGCACCGGCTTCGACCGCGTGCGCCTGGCGCGCCTGGCCGCCGGACGCGGCGTGGCGGCGCCGGCGGCGCCGGCCACGGTCTGGCGCGCCTGGCGGCTCGCCCGGATGCGCTGAGACGCAATGTTGCGCCCGGCCCCGGCCGGCTTGACGTAGCCTGCACCCGCCACCACCTAGCTTGCAGCGACTTTTCACAGGAGTGCCGACGTGGCCCCCACGGTTCCCGACAACACCGCCCGCGTGATGCCCGACATCGCCCAGGACGCCCGTCCGGCCCAGGCCGGCCTGCTCGACTGGGTCGGCATGGGCGAGATGGAAATGCCCTTGGCCCTGGTGGGCGAGGGCGGCCGCGTGCTGACCAGCGGCGCCCGCGTGGATGCCTTCGTCAACCTGCGCCGGCCCGACGTGCGCGGCATCCACATGTCGCGCCTGTACCTGCACGTGGACAAGGCGTTGTCGAACGAGCCGGTCGGCCCCGCCTCGCTGCGGCGACTGCTGAAGGACTTCCTCGAATCGCATGCCGAGCTCAGCGACCGGGCCATGGTGCGCCTGCGCTTCGAACACCTCGTGCGGCGCCCGGCCCTGGCCAGCGACAACAGCGGCTGGAAAGCCTACCCGGTTACGCTCACGGGCGTGATGGACCGGGGCCACTTCGCGCTGGAGCTGGCGGTGGACGTGACCTACTCAAGCACCTGCCCGTGCTCGGCGGCGCTGGCGCGCCAGCTGATCCAGGAGCAGTTCGCCGGTGACTTCGCCGAGGGCCAGCCGCTCGATCGCGAGGCCGTGCTGGCCTGGCTGGGCAGCGAGCAGGGCATCCGGGCCACCCCGCACAGCCAGCGCAGCGTGGCCGAGGTGAAGGTGCGCCTGCTGCCCTCGTTCCAGGATTTCCCGATCGTGCCGCTGATCGACCGCATCGAAGGCGCGCTCAAGACCCCGGTGCAGACCGCCGTGAAGCGCGTGGACGAGCAGGCCTTCGCCCTGCTCAACGGCCAGAACCTGATGTTCTGCGAGGATGCGGCGCGCCGCATGCAGGCCGCGCTCGAACAGGACGAGCGCATCGCCGATTTCTGGGTGCGCGCCTCGCACATGGAAAGCCTGCACCCGCACGATGCGGTGGCGGTGGCGACCAAGGGCGTGCCGGGCGGCTACAGCGCCGTGCCGGACGGCCTGCTGCCGCGCTGAAGGCGGATGCCCGCAGGCGCATCCGAAGGCCGGGCCCGGTGGCCCGGCCTTCGTTTTTTCACTCGCAGTCCAGGCCCGTCGTGCGGCCCAGGCGCTCGAGCGTCAGCACCTGGTCGCCATCGATGCCGTCGAGTTCGACCACCGCCGAGCTGCAGCTGACGAAGGTGATCTTCGCCGTGCCCCAGACCGGGCGCTGGATCGCCGCCGGGTCCAGGCCGTTGAAGCGGCCGCCGGTGGCCAGGCGCATCTCGTAGGTGATCTCCTGGCCGTAGTCGAAGGCGCCGTCGCGCTGGCCGAGCAGGAAGAAGTTCTCTCCGTTGTCCTTGTGGCCGTAGAAGAACACCAGCGAGATGTTGTCGTTGATCCAGTGGAACTCCAGGCCCTGGCCCGCCGTGGCCGGCTCGTACCAGGCCCCGATCAGGCCGCGCATGTCGGCGAGGGGCGTGGTGGTGTTGCCCACGCGGTAGCGGTGGCGCTCGGTGACGCCGTTGTAGGTCGCCTCGAAGGTCCACAGGCCGTGCTGGGCGCCGGCCGGCACGCTCATGTTCCAGTACCAGTAGGAGGCGTTGTAGAAGTCCGGCGCGCCGGCCTGGCTGGCCAGGTCGAAGGACCAGGTCTGGTGCACGGTCTGGTCGGGGCGGATGACGCGGAACTGGGTGGCGCTGCCCTTGCCCTGGTCGCGGTAGGCGGCCAGGAAGATGATCGGGTCGCCCGGCATGTAGGCGTCCTTGAAGTTGGGCACGTCGCTGCCGACGGCGACGTTGCCGCTGCAGGGCGGGCTCGTGGGCGGCGCCGAATGCGTCGAGATCCGGTTCAG
>JAYRTA010000369.1:0-2564 GCA_041919875.1 Arenimonas sp. | reverse complement strand
CTGCGCCGTGCCGGCCTTCAGGCGCGTGCTGCCGGAGATGACCTCGCTGCCGGTGTCGAGCGTGAGGCCGATCTCGGCCTGGGCCGCGACCGGCGAACCGGGATTGTTGGCGATGCCGATGGTCAGCGCCCCGGCGGCCCGCGCCGCCGCGATGACGCCGAGCGCGTAAGGCGTGGAGCCGGACGCCGCGAGCGCGATGCACACATCATTGCGCGTCGGGTTCAGCGCGCTGAGGTCCGCGCCACCCTGCTTCAAATCATCCTCCGCGCCCTCGACGGCCTCATACATGGCGCCCTTGCCGCCCGCGATCAGCGCCAGCGCGCGGTCCTTCGGCCAGCTGAAGGTGGGAAACAGCTCGACGCTGTCGAGCACGCCGAGGCGCCCGGACGTGCCGGCGCCCGCGTAGATCAGCCGGCCGCCGGCCGCAATGCGGGGTGCCGCGGCCTCGACCGCGCGGGCGATCTGGTCCGCCGCGGCGTGCACGACACCGGCGGCATGCACCTGGTCCTCGGTGAAGGCCCGCACCAGGTCGGGGGTGGCATATCGGTCGAGATCCGGATGGCGACCGCTGGGGGTTTCAGTCTTGAGCATCGGCCCGGAAGAATCCTGCGTTGCGGCCCGCGGTTCAACTGTTCATTTACGAAGCATCCCTAGCCGTCCGACCCATGCCTGACCTGTTCATCGGCACCCTTTCCGGCACCAGCGTCGACGGCATCGACGCCGCCTTGGTGCGCTTTTCGCCCGCCCCCGCGCTGGTGGCGACGCACTCCCTGAAATTCCCCGAGGATCTGCGGCGGGACCTGCTGGCCCTCGGCGTGCCGGGCGCCAACGAGATCGACCGGCTCGGCCAGGCCGATGTCCGGCTCGGCCGGCTGTTCGCCCAGGCGGTCAACGAGCTGCTCCGCCAGGCGGGGGTCGCGCCCGGCGAGATCGCCGCCATCGGCAGCCACGGGCAGACCATCCGCCACCGGCCCGGCCTCGCCCACCCCTTCACGCTGCAGATCGGCGACCCCAACGTCATCGCCGCGGACACCGGCATTCCCGTGGTGGCGGACTTCCGGCGCAAGGACCTGGCCCTCGGCGGCCAGGGCGCGCCGCTTGTGCCGGCGTTCCATGACGCCGTCTTCCGGCAGCCAGGCGCCGACCGCGTGATCGTGAACATCGGCGGCATCGCCAATGTGACCGTGCTGTCCGGCCACACCACCCGGCCCGTCCTCGGTTTCGACACCGGCCCCGGCAACACGCTGCTCGACGCCTGGTGCCGCCGCTGCCTCAACGAGCCCATGGACCGCGACGGCGCCTTCGCCGCGCGCGGCCAGGCGCACCCCGGCCTGCTGGCCGCCTTGCTGGGCGATCCCTATTTCCAACAGGCGCCGCCCAAGAGCACCGGGCCGGAATATTTCTCCGCCGACTGGCTGCAGCGCTTCCTCGCCGCGACCGGCACCCTGGCCCCCGCCGACGTGCAGGCTACGCTGCTCGCGCTCACGGCGCGGAGCATCGCGGACGCGATCCGGCAGCTGCCGGGACTCGACCGGCCGGCGGTCCATGTCTGCGGCGGCGGCGCCCACAACGGCGCGCTGATGCAGGCCCTGCGGGACAACCTGCCCGGCTCAACCGTCGCGCCGACCGATGCCCTCGGTCTGCCCGGGGACTGGATCGAGGCCATGGCCTTTGCCTGGCTCGCCCGGCAGCGCCTGCACGAAAAGACCGGCAACAGCCCGTTTGTCACCGGCGCAGCGCGGCCGGCCGTGCTGGGCGGGTTGTGGCTGCCGGGATGAACGGAACATGCTTCGTTGTAGGGCGGGATCACCGTATCCCGCCGCGAACGTGATATCATCTCCGAACGGTGGCGGGATTCGGTGATCCCGCCCTGCACTAGCTCGCCGCTGGTATCCGAATCTCCCCCGCGGCGATCCGATGCAGGAACAGCGCGACATTCTGCGCGCGCGGCACGATCGTCGCCACCCGGCAGTATTCGCGGTCGCTGTGCAGGTAGTCGCCCTCGGGCCCGATGCCGTCAAAACACGGCAGGCCCGCCGCCCCCAGAAAATTGCCATCCGAGGCGCCACCGCCGTGGACCCAGGTGAACGGCTTGAGGCCGACATCCTGGGCCGCACGCTGGAACTCCGGGAACAGCGCGGCCTCGGTCGGGTGATTCTCCTTCGGCGGCCGGTTGATTCCGCCGGTGAGCTCGAGCTTCACGTCGTGCGCGGCGGCGGTTTCGTTCGCCAGCGCCTCCAGCCGGGCAAAGAGCGGCTCGCGGTCGGCCAAGCGCGTGATGCGGAGGTCGATCTCGCTCTGCGCGAAGTCCGGCACGACGTTGGTCGCGGCGGTGCCGCCGCGGATGTTGCCGGCGTTGACCAGCACGCCCGGCAGCTCGGCCGGGATCTTCGCGATGGCCAGGAGATACGCGGCGAGGCCGAGGATGGCGCTGCGGCCGTCGTTCGGGATCTTCGCGGCATGCGCGGCCCGGCCGCGGCAGGTCGCGGTGATGCCGCCCGTGCCCTTGCGCGAGTGGATGATGTCGCCGCTCGGCCGGGCGGGCTCGAAGACAAAGCCAAACC
>JAYRTA010000368.1:0-2571 GCA_041919875.1 Arenimonas sp. | reverse complement strand
CCTGCAACTTTTCGAAGGCGCGGACCTCGATCTGCCGGATCCGCTCGCGGCTGACGCCGTAGTTGGTAGACAGATCCTCCAGCGTGACCGGGTCCTCGGACAGGCGGCGCTGGGTCAGCACGTCCTTCTCGCGGTCGTTCAGCACCGAAAGCGCCTCGGCCAGGAGGGCGCGGCGGGTTTCCAGTTCGTCCTTGGCCTCATAGGCGCCGGCCTGGTCGCTGTCCTCGTCCTCAAGCCAGTCCTGCCACTGCGCCGAACTGTCGCCATCCGAGCCCACCGTCGCGTTCAGCGACGCGTCCGAGCCCGAGAGGCGGCGGTTCATCGAGATGACCTCCTCCTCGCTGACGGACAGGTCCCTGGCGATCCGGGCCACGTTCTCGGGGCGCAGATCGCCCTCCTCCAGCGCGCCGACCTTGGCCTTGGCCTTGCGCAGGTTGAAGAACAGCTTCTTCTGCGCGCTGGTCGTGCCCAGCTTCACCAGGCTCCAGGACCGCAGGATGTATTCCTGGATCGCGGCGCGGATCCACCACATCGCATAAGTCGCCAGCCGGAAGCCCTTTTCCGGATCGAAGCGTTTCACCGCCTGCATCAGGCCGACGTTTGCCTCGCTGATCACCTCGGCCTGCGGCAGGCCATAGCCGCGGTAGCCCATGGCGATCTTGGCCGCCAGCCGCAGGTGGCTTGTGACCAGCTGGTGCGCGGCACCCGCGTCCTGGTGGTCGACCCAGCGCTTGGCCAGCATGTATTCTTCTTCCGGCTCCAGCAGCGGAAACTTGCGAATCTCCTGGAGATAGCGGTTCAAGCCCTGTTCCGGGCTTGGTGCGGGTAAGTTCTGATAGGTGCTCATCTCGCCCCCTGTTCTGCCCGGTGCGTCAGCGCCCCCGGGAATGGTGATAACCTAAAGTAACTTACCATTCCCCGCAAGGGGGCTTCTTCCCAACGCGCAAGGCCAGTTTAGGCTCCCGTCCAACAGGTTGCAGCCATGTGACGGCCGGGTCACGCGAATGTCAGATCGCCACCCTCTCGCCCAGCTCGACCACGCGGCCGCGCGGAAGGTGATAGAACTCGGTCGGGTCCGTCGCCATCCGCGACAGCGCGACGAAGATGCGGTCCAGCGCCAGCTCCAGGCCATTCCCCGTCGCCACCGCCCGCCTGCGGCCCAGGAAGAAGGTCGAGGCCATCACGTCGAACTTCAGCCCCGCCCGCCGGGCATGAGCCATGGCGCGGCTGACATTCGGCGTCTCCATGAAGCCGAAGCGCAGCGTCAGGCGCAGGAAGCAGCCGCCCAGTATCTCGACCGAGGCGCGCTCGTCGGCGGTGGCATAGGGCACGCGCAGGGTCTCGACGGTCAGGAAGACGGTCTGCTCGTGCAGGACGCGGTTGTGCTTGAGGTTGTGCAGAAGCGCCGAGGGCACGACCTGCGGATCGCCGGTCAGGAAGAAGGCGGTGCCCGGGATCACGTTGACGCTGGAGTTGCGCATCATCCGCACGAAGGAATCGACCTGGATCGCCAGCTTCGCCACCCGCGCCCGCATGGCCTGGGTGCCGCGCCACCAGCACCACATCAGGAACCCGACGGCGACCGCGATCAGCACCGGCACATAGCCGCCATCGCCGATCTTGGCGAGGTTCGAGGCCAGGAACACCGCCTCGACCGACAGGATCGGCAGGATGGCCAGCGCAGCCAGCGGCGCGCGCAGCCGCCCGCTCCGCACCAGGTAAAGCGCGCCGAGGATCGTCGTCAGCACCATGGTCCCGGTCACCGCGATCCCGTAGGCCGAGGCCAGCGCGCTGGACGAGCCGAATGCAAGAACCAGCCACAGCACACCCCAGAGCAGAAGCCAGTTCACCGCGCCGATGTAGATCTGCCCGCTCTGCCCCTCGGCGGTGTGCCGGATCCGCAGGCGCGGCAGGAAGCCCAGCTGCACCGCGCCCCGCGCCATCGAGAAGGCGCCCGAGATCACCGCCTGGCTGGCGATCACCGTGGCGGCGGTGGCAAGCATCACCAGGAACGGCAGCCCGGCCTCGGGGGCAAGGCCGAAGAAGCTTTCCTCGGCCTTTTCCGGTTGGGCCAGCACCATCGCCCCCTGGCCAAGGTAGTTCAGCACCAGCGCCGGCAGGACCAGGGCGAACCAGGCCAGCATGATCGGCCGCCGCCCGAAATGGCCCAGATCGGCGTAAAGCGCCTCGCCCCCGGTCACGGCCAGGAAGATCGCCCCCAGGACGACGAAGGCGACGCCGGGATGGTCCAGCAGGAAATCCACGCCCCAGACCGGGCTGAAGGCGCGCAGCACCTCGGGCGTCTCGCCCAGATGCCACAGGCCCAGCCCCGCCAGGGTCAGGAACCACAGCACACAGGCCGGGCCGAAGAACAGCGCCACCCGCGCCGTCCCGGTGCGCTGGACGGCAAATAGCGCGACCAGGATCCCCATGGTCACTCCCAGCACCCAGGGCTCCAGCGCCGGCAGGACGAGTTCCATCCCCTCCACCGCCGACAGGACCGAGATCGCCGGCGTGATCGCCGCGTCGCCAGCGAACAGCGCGGCCCCGCCCAGCGCCAGCAAGAGGACC
>JAYRTA010000367.1:0-2576 GCA_041919875.1 Arenimonas sp. | reverse complement strand
GAGGCGGTGGATGAAGCCCTGCTCGAGCAGGAAGTCCAGCGCGCGGTACACGGTCGGCGGCGCGGTGGGTCCATTGCCCGCCTTCATCTGTTCCAGCAGGTCATAGGCCTTCACCGGCTTGCCGGCGTGCGCCACCAGGCCCAGCACCTGCGCCCGCAGCGGCGTCAGGCGCAGGCCCCGCTGCTCGCAGGCCGCTTCCACCGCGCGCAGGTAGGCGCCGGCGTCGTGCACGTGGTGCGCCGGGTCGGTGCAGTCATGCGCGTGGGCGTGTCGGGCGGCGGACTTTGGCATGGGGCCTAGGGTGGGCTTTGGCCGGGGCGAAATCAATTCGGCCCCGGCGGCGGCGGCGCTGCGGTTCAGGCCGGGATCTTCGCCAGGGCGGCATCGATGCGCGCCAGGGCCTGCGCCTGCCCGGCCAGGAATACCGTGTGGTCGATCGACGGGCTGACCTGGGTACCGGTGATGGCGACCCGCAGCGGCTGGGCGATCTTGCCCAGGCCCAGGCCCAGGCGCGCCGCCGTCGCCTCGAGCACGCCGTGCACGCCCGCGACGCTCCACGCGCCCAGGCCCGCCAGGCCCTCGCGGACCGCCTCGAGCGGCGCCCGCGCGCCGGCGACGAGGTGCTTGGCCACGGCGGCGGCATCGTAGGTCTCCAGCGGCTGGTACCAGACCGCGGCGCGTTCGGCCATTTCCTTGAGCGTCTGCACGCGGTCGCGCAGCGCCACGACCACGTCGGCGGGCGCCGGGCCCCGGGCCAGGTCGAAGCCCATCGCCCGCAGCTGCGGTTCGAAGTGCCGGGCCACGGCGGCCGGGTCGTCGGTCTTGAGGTAGTGCTGGTTGAGCCAGCCGAGCTTGGCCGGGTCGAGCCGCGAGGCCTTCTGGTTCACGTCCTCGATCCTGAAGAGCGCGAACATCTCGTCGCGGCTGAAGATCTCCTGGTCGCCGTGCGACCAGCCCAGGCGCACCAGGTAGTTGAGCAGCGCGTGCGGCAGGTAGCCGTCCTCGCGGTACTGCATGACGTTGGCGGCGCCGTGGCGCTTGCTCAGCTTCGCGCCCTCGGGGTCGAGGATCATCGGCATGTGGCAGAAATGCGGGACCGGCACGCCCAGCGCTTCGTAGATGTTGATCTGGCGCGGGGTGTTGTTGACATGGTCGTCGCCGCGGATGACGTCGGTGATGCCCATGTCCATGTCGTCCACCACGACGGCGAAGTTGTAGGTGGGGTAGCCGTCGGAGCGGAAGATCACCAGGTCGTCGAGTTCCTCGTTGCTCCAGGCGATGCGGCCCTTGATCTTGTCGTGGAAGACGACCTCGCCGTGCAGCGGGTTCTTGAAGCGGATGACGCGGTTGGGATCGTCGCGCAGGGGCGCGTTGGCCTCGCGGTAGGCGCCGTTGTAGCGGGGCTTGAGGCCGGCGGCCATGGCGGCCTCGCGCATGGCCTCGAGTTCTTCCTTGGTTTCGTAGGCGTAGTAGGCCTTGCCGGCGGCGACCAGTTGTTCGGCCACTTCGCGGTAACGGTCGAGGCGGTGGGTCTGGTAGACCGGGCCTTCGTCGTAGTCCAGGCCCATCCAGTCCATGGCCTGCAGGATGGCGTCGATCGCGGCCTGGGTGCTGCGTTCGCGATCGGTGTCCTCGATGCGCAGGATGAACTGGCCGCCGCGACGCCGGGCTTCCAGCCAGCAGTACAGGGCGGTGCGCGCACCGCCGATGTGCAGGAAGCCGGTGGGGCTGGGGGCGAATCGGGTACGGCAGCTCATGCGTTCTAGGCTCGTCGCTCGGGAAGCCCGGCATTTTACGCCATCCCCGACCCCCCAGCGCCCGAGCGACCACCTGCCTGCCGCCCCGCCGACACCACCCCGGGCCGCCTCGGCGCGCGTCGCTGTCGGGGCCCGGGCCCATGGCCCGGGCACTCTCGTCGTCGCGGGTCCCTGAAATGCACGACGGTCTCGCACACCGTGCTCATTGCGCGGTTGCCTGAGCCGCCGCGGGCTCCTCGGCCCGTGGCCGGGTGACTCTCGTCGCGCGCCCCCGAGATGCAGGGCAGCCTCGCCCGCCGTCTTGCTGGCGCCGTCCCTGGCAGCAGGCGGTCGTTGGTTCTTGGCCCGTGGCCGGGTGACTATAGTCGCGCGCCCCCGAGATGTAGGGGGGTGCCTCGCCCGCCGTCTTGCTAGCGCCATCCCTGGCAGCAAACGTCGGCCGCTACGGGCTTCCTGCCCTCCGCTTCGAGTCACCCCCCTACATCTCGGCGTCGTCCGGCCGAGCCGGCGGCCACGGTGGCTGCAGCCACTCGCCTTGCAGGAGGTCGAAAGCTACAGGCCGAATTGACGCCAGGGTGCTTGGCCAAGCCGCAAGGAATTGGTGAGCCGAACAACCTCGGGAGGCGCCTGGGCGTCACAGAACTCATGGAACTTTGTGAGCTCGCGAGCCCGCGAATCCGAAGTTACGACGACTCCACGGCCCTTAAACCACCTTGGAGTACCGCTCCCGCTGGCAGCCGGGAAAACCGTAAGCCAGCGTGGTGGACATATGTCCGTCCGAGCGAAGGCAGGATGCCGTAGCGTGCCCGAATTGGTGGT
>JAYRTA010000366.1:0-2585 GCA_041919875.1 Arenimonas sp. | reverse complement strand
CGACACCGCCGGCGTGCTGCGCGCCTTCCACAACGTCTGCCGGCACCGCGCCGGCCCGCTCGCCACCTGCGACGGCAAGGGCGCCAGGGCCCTGCGCTGCAAGTACCACGGCTGGACCTACACGCTCGAGGGCGTGCTGCGCAGCGCGCCGGAAATGGGGCAGACGCCGGATTTCGAACCCGCGTCGGTCCGCCTGCCGGAGCTGCGCGTGGGCACCTGGCAGGGCCTGGTGTTCGTGGGGGCCGAGGGCGCCGTGGCGTTCGGGGATTTCACGCGCGGGCTGGACGATCCGCTGCGCGGGCTCTCGCCCCGGGGCTACCGGTTCGAGCGGCGCTTCCGCTACGAGGTCGCCTGCAACTGGAAGGTGTACTGCGACAACTACCTCGAGGGCTACCACGTCCCGCACATCCACCCGGGCCTCAACAGCCTGCTCGACTACCGGCAGTACCTCACTGAGTGCGGGGATTTCTTCAGCTACCAGTACAGCCCGCTGGCCAGCGATGCCGGGCTGTATGGCGATGGCGACGCGCTGTACTACTTCATCTACCCCAACACCATGCTCAACCTGCTGCCGGGGCGCCTGCAGACCAACCGGGTGCTGCCGCTGGGGCCGGACCGCTGCGTGGTGGAGTTCGACTACTACTACGCCGAGCAGGAGCCGGCCGCGCGGGCGGCACGGTTCGAGTCCGACCATGCGTTCGCGCACCAGGTGCAGGACGAGGACATCATGATCTGCGAGCACGTGCAGCGCGGGCTCGCCTCCGGGTCCTACGAACCGGGCCGGCTCAATCCCCTGCGCGAGAACGCCGTGCACCACTACCACGAGCTGCTGCGCGCCGCGTACCGCGCCCCGGCCTGAGCGCCGCGCGCTGGCGCGGGCTTGACCCCGCGCCAACGCCACCCCGATAGTCGCCCGCAACGTTGGATTGGGGCGATCGATGGACCTGGACACCCTCGCGCTCGGCGGCCTCGCGCTGCTCGGCCTCGCCCTGCTTCTGGGCGCGTTGACCTGGCGTGCCGGATTCGGCTGGCTGCCGGCGCTGCTGCTGGCCGTGCCGGCCGCGATCTGGCTGCCCGGCTTCTTCTTCTCTCCCTGGCGGCAACCGGACCAGCTGTGGTCGGCCTTGGCGGGCTGGCCGCTGGCGGTGGCCGCCGTGGCCGCGGCCTGGACGATGCGCCCGCGCCTGCAGTGGTTCGCCTGGGACAGGCGCAACTTCATCGCCAGCCTGCTGCTTGGCTGGCTGGCCGCGGCCCTGGTGGCGCGCGGCGGCCTGCGGGTGCTGTGGGACCTGCCCGCCCTGCTGGCCTCCCCGGCCACGGATGGCCTGGACCCGCCGGTGTACCGGGCGGTGATCCTGGCCCTGGTGCCGGTGGCGGCGGGAGCCCTGTGGATGATCGGCGTGGCCGCCGGGCGGCTGCTGGCCTTGCCGGTGGTCTGGGTGCTGCGGCGGGTCCGCGGCCTGGGTTTCGTGTCCACGCGCCTGAAGTTCCGCCACCGCCCGGGCGAAGAGACCGTCGAATGGCACTATCGCCCCGGCGGCTGGCGCACGGCCTGGCAACGCCTGGACGTGCCGCTTCGCCAGCTCTCCCATTTCCTGCACGAGACGCGCACCGAACGCGTCCACGAACGCACCTATCAATCCTTCGAGGCACGCGGCCAGTTCAGCGGTGAACGCTTCAGCGGCACGATCGAGGGCCCGGGCCGCTGGGTCGACCGCACCATCGGCACGGGCAGGAGCCACCTGCGGCTGGGCGCGCTGGCGATGACCGTGCCCACGCACATCGCCGTCGGGGCGAACAACACGCTCAAGCTGCTGTTCGAACGCTATATCCATGCGCTGCACCGCGCCGACAAGGCGCGTGATGAGGCGGCGGTGCTCGCCGCACGCGCCGAGCGCGCGGCGGAAGAGGCCCGGGCCCGGCAGCACGCCGCGGAGGCGGCCGAGGCCGAGCGCCTGCGCGCCGCCGACGAGGCCGCCCGTCACCAGGCGCGGGTGGAAAAATCGCGGATCGACGCCCAGGCCAACCTCAAGGCGATGCTTGCGGACGCCGGCCTCGCGGGGAGCGACCTGTGGAGCAAGTACGCGCACGACCTCGACGGTCGCGTCGTCTCCCTCCTCGCGGCCAGCCGTGCGGGCCGGGGCATCATCCTGGCCGGGGACGGCGGGGAAACCTGGACCGGCGAATGGCGCGGCGCCACCGCGCGCGTCGTCGACGACCGGCTGCTGGTGCAGGTGGACGACCCCGACTGGCGCCACCGGCACCTGAGCGAACGCCGCTTCGCGCTCGGCGAGCGCTGGACGCCGGAAGAGCGCCAGGCCTGGGCCGACCGCATCACGCTGCTGGCCACCACCGGCGGCTGAGCCGGCCGGGGCCGCGGTTCCGGCGAGCGCCGTCCACCCTTCCCACGAACTTCTGCGGGGCCTGTCGCGCCACGGCCCGGGGCGGGGCCTGGCCGGTGGCCAGGAAGGGCCGCGGTGGGTGTCGTTCCGCGCGTGGAGGCGGCGTGCATGGCCCTCGGCGGACACGCCGCAAGTACGTCCATGTAGGCTCTTTGGCGGCGTCCATGCCGCCAAAGGTCCGCC
>JAYRTA010000365.1:0-2592 GCA_041919875.1 Arenimonas sp. | reverse complement strand
TCCTGTGCCGCCGCGAGGCCCACAACCTCACCGGCGCGGCGATCCCGGTGGATGGGGGTTGGACCTCGCAGTAGGCGCAGGCCCGGCCGCTGCGGCCGGGCCGTATCTGGTCAGGTCGCGCCGTGTCGTGCGGTCGCCGCGACGATGTGCGAAGTGCTTGCCGGGACCTACTTCCAGGCAGCGAGTTCCTCGGCGGTGATGCGGCCATCGCCGTTGCGGTCCACCAGCCTGAATTCGCTGGCCAGCGCATGCGATTCGGGCACTTCCCGGCGGCTGATCACGCCGTCGCCGTTGGTATCCAGGTCCGACACCTGCACCTGGTAGTCGGAAGCGTTGGGCAGGGCCGGCTGCACCGATTGCACGGTGACCGGGCCGGTGCTGGCCTCGAACTCGGCACGGGCGCCGGTGGCCTGCTGGGCCGCGGCGGCCAGCGGAAACAGCGCCACGAGCGCGACCAGGGGGAGGCGTTTCATGCGGGATCTCCAGGCAGTGGACTCGGCCCCGACCCTGCCAAGGCCGGGCGGAATCGAAAATGAACCGGAGCTCCCGCGTTCAGGCGGCGCACAGGCCGCGGTGCCCGCCTACAATCCGGCCATGCCCCGCCTGCTGATCGCCGACGACCATCCGCTGTATCGCCTGGCCCTGGTGCAGGCCGTGCGCGGCCTGATGCCGGAGGCGCAGGTGGCCGAGGCCGAGGATTTCCCCGGCGTGCAGGCGCACCTGGCCGCGCACCCCGACACCGACCTGGTGCTGCTGGACCTGCACATGCCCGGCAGCCATGGCCTGGTCGGGCTGGCGGCCTTGCGCGCCGAATACCCGGGCGTGGCGGTGGCGATGATCAGCGCGCACGAGGATCCCGTCACCGTGCGCCGCGCACTCGCGCACGGCGCGGCGGGCTACCTCACCAAGCGTGCCGGCCTGGACGAACTGCAGCAGGGCCTGCGCGCCGTGCTGGCCTGCGAACACTGGCTGCCGCCTTCGCTGCGCGAGGCGGTGGCGCGGGCACCCGAGGACGCCGGCGACCGCGACGTCGCCGCCCGCCTCGCCACGCTCAGCCCGCAGCAGTTCAAGGTGCTCACGCGCGTGGCCAGCGGCCGGCTCAACAAGCAGATCGCCGACGAGCTGGGCATCCAGGAACGCACGGTGAAGGCGCACATGAGCGCCATTTTCGAGAAGCTCGGCGTGCGCAACCGCACCCAGGCCGGCGTGCTGCTGGGCGGGCTGGACCTGGCGGATCCGGCGGACGAGGCCTAGCGCGCGCTCAACGCCAGAACGGAATGCGGTCGGGCAAGGAGGCCGGTGCGTCCGGGTTGTCGTCGGTACGATCGTCCGGGCTGACGACCTGCAGCTCGTGGCGCCCCGGGGCGAGCCCCTCCAGCGGCACCATGAACAGCAGTCCGCGCAGGTCGCGGGACGGGTCCAGGTACCAATCCGGCGGGGTCGCCAGCAGCTCGCCATCCAGCCGCACTTCGAAGTGCTTCGCGAAGCACGCCAGCAGCGCGCCCCGGTGCGCGGATTCCTCCAGGCTGTCGCGGAGTTCCTTGGGGGCCGATTCACGGGCCTCGCCCGCCGCCTCGTCGGCGCCCTCCGCGCAGCCGGCCAGGGCGCCCGCGTGGCGCGACGGCAGGTAGGGAACGATCAGTCGGGCGTAGTTCCCGCGCAGGCTCGGGCTGGGCAGGAAGGGCAATCCCACCGTTGCACCGGGTTCCTGCATCGTCGCGTAGTGGCGCCCGTCCACGGTGGCTTCGGTGCCACGCCAGGGGGACGGGAAGCCGCCGAAGCCACCCGGGCCGAGGTGGAGGCTTTCGCGGGCAAGCATCAGCGCCGCCAGCAGCATGCTGACGAGCATGATCGAAACGACGACGACGTTGCCGCGCCGATCGCCGACGTTGCTGGAGTAGAGCGTCACCAGCGGATTGCTTTCCCGGCTCATCCCGAACCGGCGGTAGAGCCGGAACACGGCGTCGAACGCCCGGAACGTTGGCGTGCCCGGCAGGATCCGATCGCCGAGCGCGCGGTCGAGCAGTTGCGCGCCCAGGTAGGGCAGCAGGAAGGCGGCGGTGAGCGCCAGGAATACCCAGATCACCGCGTCCAGCCGCCCGAGGGCCCAGCACACCCCGAGCGTGATGGCGTAGATGACCGAGACGACGAGCGTGATGGGGACCAGGATGGCGGCGACGCCGAAGCCCAGCCCGAAGACGATCGTGGCCCGGTTGTCGGCCGCGTCGATGGACCGGGACGTGTCCGGCCAGCGTGCCAGCAGGTGCTTCTTCGCCACCGGGCCGGCCTTGATGCCGTCCATGCGCAGGCCCCCCGGGAACACCGAGTGCATGCCCACCAGGGCCACCCAGTAGGCGCGGAGCACGAGGTGAAGGGCGAAGGCCAGGCCGATCATGGCCAGGCCGCCCGCGACGTAGATGTAGAGCACGCCGCCAAGCTCGCCGAAGTGGGCCGGAAGGCGCGGCGTCAGGTAGGCGATGGCCGGCGCCATGGCACCAAACAGCTGCCACACGGCGAAGACGGTGGCGCCCGACAGCAGGACCTCCATTTCCCAGGTCGGCGTGGTGCGCTTGGGGATCGTGTTCGGGTCGT
>JAYRTA010000364.1:0-2595 GCA_041919875.1 Arenimonas sp. | reverse complement strand
TCCCGGGCGCGCCGCACTCGATCAAGATGGCCTGCGGCGAGAACCCCAAGCGCGTCTACGGCGGCCGCGGCCAGGCGCCGATGACCCGCATGGGCAACCTCGCCGGCTACCGCGCCGCCTTCATCGAGGCCCAGCGCTACCGCCAGGCCTGGGACAAGTACGAGGCCGGCCGCGCCGGGGCCGGCGAAGGCCGCCGCGGCAAGTCCGCGCCCGCTGGCGAGCCGCCGGCGCGCGACCTGCGCCTGGACACCCTGGCCGGCGTGCTGCGCGGCGAGATCCTGGTGCACATCCACTGCTACCGCGCCGACGAAATGGCGCTGATGATGGACCTGGCCAAGGAGTTCGGCTTCAAGATCGCCGCCTTCCACCACGGCGTGGAAGCCTACAAGCTGGCCGACGAACTGGCCGCCGGCGGCATCTGCGGTGCGCTGTGGGCCGACTGGTGGGGCTTCAAGATGGAGGCCTACGACGGCATCCAGGAAAACATCGCCCTGGTCGACCGGCCGAAGGACAGCTGCGCCATCGTGCATTCCGACTCCAGCGAAGGCATCCAGCGCCTGAACCAGGAGGCCGCCAAGGTGATGGCGCGCGGCGAACGCATGGGCCTGTCGCTGCCACCCGAACACGCCATCCGCTGGCTGACCACCCACGCCGCGCGCGCCCTGGGCATCGCCGACCAGACCGGCCTGCTGGCCGAGGGCAAGCGCGCCGACGTGGTGCTGTGGAACGGCAATCCCTTCAGCGTCTACGCCAAGGCCGAGAAGGTCTGGATCGACGGCGCGATGCTGTACGACCGCACCGATCCGTCCCGCCGCCCGGTGAGTGACTTCATGCTTGGCCAGGAGGTGTCGCCGTGAAGCGCCTGTTGCTTACGCTTGCTTTCGCGCTGGCCCTGCCGGCCGCCGCCCAGGACCTGCTGATCAAGGGCGCCACCGTGCACACGGCCGACGCCGCCGGCACCCTCAAGGACCACGACGTGCTGGTGCAGGGCGGCGTGATCCGCGCCATCGGCCCGGGCCTGTCCGCCCCCGCCGGCGTCACCGTGGTCGACGCCAAGGGCCGGCCGCTGACGCCGGGCCTGTTCGGTGGCCTCACCGGCCTGGGCATCGAGGAGGTCTCGGGCGAAACCGCCACGGTGGACAGCAACCTCACGCTCGGCACGACGGTGCCGCCGCACGAGGACACCTGGCGCCCGGAATTCGACGTGATGCCGGCCTTCAACCCGCACTCGGCCGCGATCGGCGTGAACCGGGTCGAGGGCATCACCTTCACCGTGCTGGCCCCGGGCACGATGCCGGGCGGCAGCTTCCTGGCCGGCCAGGGCAGCGCCGTGCGCCTGGACGGCAGCTACGAGCCGGCCATCGCCGGCAGCCAGAGCCTGTTCGTGAACCTGGGCGGCGGCGGTTCGCCGCTGGCCGGCGGCAGCCGCGCCGGTTACTGGATGCTGCTCGAGCAGGCGGTCGCGGAAGCGCGCGCGGGCCAGGACGGCCTGCTCACGCGCGCCGGCCGCGCCACCCTGGTGCGCTACCTGGCCGGTGGCCGCGTGGTGTTCAGCGTGGACCGCGCCGCCGACATCCGCCAGGCCCTGGCCTTCGCGCGCCGGCACAACCTGCGTCCGGTGATCAGCGGCGGCGCCGAGGCTTGGATGGTCGCGGGCGAGCTCAAGGCCGCCGGCGCCACCGTGCTGGTGGACGCGCTGGCCAACCTGCCCTCGAACTTCGACGCGCTCGGCTCGACCCTGGAGAACGCCGCGCGCCTGCAGCGCGCCGGCGTGCCGGTGGGCTTCAGCCAGGCCGGCGACGCCACCCACAACGCGCGCAAGGTGCGCCAGCTGGCCGGCAACGCCGTCTCGCACGGCCTGCCCTGGGAAGCCGGCCTGGCCGGCATCACCTCGGTGCCCGCGCGCGCCTTCGGGCTCGAGCGCCAGGGCCGCATCGCCGTCGGCCAGACCGCCGACCTGGTGCTGTGGAGCGGCGATCCGCTGGAAGTGACCACGTTGGCCGAGCAGGTGTGGATGGCCGGCAAGGCCATGCCCATGCGCTCGCGCCAGGACGAGCTGCGCGACCGCTACGCCGCCCCGAAGGGCGGCCTGCCGCGCGCCTGGAGCCGCTGAGCCGTACGCGCCCGGGCCGCGCGCCCGGGCGCCTTCGCGTCGCCGTGGCTACTTGAACACGAAGCTGCGGACCAGCTTCACCTCTTCGTCCAGTGGCTCGAAGCGCCAGGCGCGCACGGTATTGATGACCTCGCGGTCGAACTCGCCGCGCGGGCGCGAGTTGAGCACGCGCACGTCGGTGACGCGGCCGTCGCGGCCGATGGTGATCTGCACTTCCACCGCGCCGGTGGTGCCGGCCCGCAGTGCGTCCTTGGGATAGTCCGGCTGCGGCGTGCTGACCGGGATCGGCGTGGTGCGGCGCGCCCGGGCCGCCGCGGCGGCGGCAGCCGCGGCTTCCGCCTCCGCCCGCTGCTGCGCGGCCAGTTGTTCCGCGGCGGCTTTGGCCGCGGCCTCTTCCTCGGCCTTGCGCCTGGCCTCGGCCTGCCGGCGGGCTTGCGCCTGGCGCGCCTGCGCCTCGTCCGGCTGCGCGGCGACGCCGGGCT
>JAYRTA010000363.1:0-2597 GCA_041919875.1 Arenimonas sp. | reverse complement strand
GTGGTGGCGGGGGTGGTGGCGAAGGGCTCGCGGCGGTCGCGGGCGAGCTCCTCGACGATGTGGGGCAGGAAGGCCGGTTCGTTGCGGCGGTCGCCGGGCATCGGCCGCAGCGTGCGCGGCAGCAGGTAGGGCGCGTCGGTCTCCACCATCAGGCGGTCGGCCGGGATGTCCTTCACGAACTCGCGCAGGTGGCGGCCGCGGCGCTCGTCGCACAGCCAGCCGGTGATGCCGATGTGGAAGCCGGCGTCGAGCGCCTCGAAGCACTCCTCGCGACTGCCGGTGAAGCAGTGCACCACCGCCGGGCCGATGCGGCCGGCGACGTTCTTCATGATCGCCATGAAATCGCCATGCGCGTCGCGCTGGTGCAGGAACAGCGGCTTGCCGGTCTCCACCGCCAGTTCCAGCTGGCGCTCGAAGGCGCGCCGCTGGGCCGGGCGCGGCGAGAAGTCGCGATGGTAGTCCAGGCCGCATTCGCCCACCGCCACCACGGCGGGCCGGGCCAGCAGCGCGCGCAGTTCGGCATGCGCCTCGTCGGTGTATTCGCTGGCGTGGTGCGGGTGCACGCCCGCGGTGGAGAACAGGCCCTCGTGCGCCTGCGCGAGCGCCAGGGCCTCGACCGCCCCCGCGCGGCTTGCGCCGGTAACCACGAGCTGGCCCACGCCGGCCGCGCGCGCGCGCGCCAGCACTGCCGGCAGGTCGTGCCGGAAGCTCTCGTGGCCGAGGTTGGCGCCGATGTCCACCAGGTCCATGGTCGGGGTCCGCGGGAAAGGCCGCGATTCTAAAGGGCGGGGCGCGGAAGCGCGCGCTGGTCGGCGGCGCCGGCGGCCCGGCGCCCTCGGGCCTGGCCACGGATCCTGGCCGCCGACGTGGGCCCGGCACCGGGCTGCCGGGTGTCAACGCCGCCGGGTCCGACGCGTTCCCGGGGGCATGCACCTGCGCGCCACCCTGTTCGCCTGCCTGCTCGCGCTCACCCCGGGCGCCGCCGCGCGCTCGCCCGCCTGGCCGCCGGAGGTCGACGCGGCGCTTGCACGCTTCCAGGCCAGCACCGGCACCACCAACGTCTCCCTGCGCCTGGCGCGACCGCAAGGCGAGGCCTATCGGGCCCATCGCGGCGGCTTCGACGACCAGACCGTGATGCCCGTGGCCTCGGCCAGCAAATGGCTCTCGGCCCTGGTGCTGGCGCGCCTGGTCGAACGCGGCGTGCTGCGCTGGGACAGCTCGGTCGGCGAGTGGTTCCCGGAGGCGCCGGCGGCCACCCACGCCATCACCCTCGCCCAGCTGTACTCGCACACCAGCGGCATCGGCATCGACGATGCCGGCTGCCTGTCCGACCGCGACAGCACGCTCGACGCCTGCGCGCTCGACATCCTCGCGCGCCCGCTGGCCTGGGCGCCCGGCAGCACCTTCGCCTACGGCGGCAATTCGATGCAGGTCGGCGGGGCGATGGCCGCGCGGGCCAGCGGGCGCAGCTGGGATGCGCTGTTCCTGGCCGAAGTGGTGTGGCCGCTGGGCCTGCAGGCCACCGACTGGGTGGCCCTGGCCAGCCAGCCGGGCTACCTGCCCAACCCCAATCCCAGGGTGGCCGGCGGCGCGCGCAGCACCCTGTCCGATTACGCCGTCGTGGTGGACATGGTGCTCAACGGCGGCAGGCATGGCGGCGCGGACTACCTGCAGCCGCGCACCATCGCGGAGATGGCCGTGGACCGCGCCCGTGGCCTGCCCGTGGCCAGCACGCCCGTGCCCGGGCTCGGCTATGGCATCGGCCAGTGGGTCGAGGCCAGCGACGCGGCGGGCGCCACGATCCGCGTGTCGAGCCCGGGCGCCTTCGGCTTCACGCCCTGGGTGGACTGGCGCAGCGGCAGCAACGGCGTGGTGGCGGTGCGGGGCGACGGGTCGGCGATGCGCAACGCGCTGTTCGCGCTCGAGGCCGACTGCCTGCGCGCCCTCGACTTCACACGCCAGCTGCATCCGCAGGTGCCGAGGCCGGCCGCGCCGGCGCATCCGCGCCCCGCGACGCCGGCGCCCGGGCGCGTGCCGCGCCCCGCGCGGCTCGACGGCCAGAGGCCCACTCACTAGCCTAGGGCGGTGAATTCCGCCGACGCCTTTCCCATCGCCGAACTCCTGCCGGCCCTGCGCGCGTCGCTGGCCGCGCATCCGCGCCTGGTGCTCGAAGCCCCGCCCGGTGCCGGCAAGACCACCCAGGTGCCGCTGGCCCTGCTCGACGCGCCCTGGCGCGGCGATGGCCGCATCCTGATGCTTGAACCGCGCCGGGTGGCCGCGCGCGCGGCGGCGGGCTTCATGGCCCGGCAGCTCGGCGAGGCGCCCGGCGAGACCGTCGGCTACCGCATCCGCTTCGAGTCGAAGGTGTCCGCGCGCACGCGCATCGAGGTCGTCACCGAAGGCATCCTCACCCGCATGATCCAGGACGACCCCACGCTCGACGGCGTGGCGGCGATCCTGTTCGACGAGTTCCACGAACGCCACCTCAGCGGCGACCTCGGCCTGGCCCTGGCCCTGGACGTGCAGTCGCAACTGCGCGAGGACCTGCGCCTGGTGGTGATGTCCGCCACCCTCGACGGCGAGCGGCTGGCCCGTTT
>JAYRTA010000362.1:0-2603 GCA_041919875.1 Arenimonas sp. | reverse complement strand
CCGCTGGTGCTGCTGGCGATCCCGTCGATCCTGATCGGCTTCTTCACCGTCGGCCCGATGCTGTTCGGCGACTTCTTCCGCGGCGCGATCAGCGTGCTGCCGGCGAACGACACGGTGGCGCAGGCGGGCGAGGTGCTCTGGCACGATGGCCACGGCTGGTTCCAGGCCGCGGTCGGCTTCGGCCTGCATGCCTTCAAGAGCGTCGTGTTCTGGCTGGCCTTTGCCGGTTTCGCGGCCGCCACGCTGATCTACCTGGTCTTCCCGCAGGTCGCCGACCGCGCCGCCAGGGTTTTCGCGCTGCCGATCCGCGTGCTCGAGAACAAGTACGGCTTCGACGACCTGTGGATCAAGGGCTTCGCCGGCGGCGGCATCAGGCTCGGCCGCTGGTCCTGGAAGCGCGCCGATGCCGGCCTGATCGACGGCCTGCTGGTCAACGGCTCGGCCACCCTGGTCGACCGCGTCGCCGGCCTCGTGCGGCACCTGCAGACCGGCCGCCTCTACAACTATGCCTTCGCCATGATCCTCGGCCTCATCGTCCTCCTGGCGGTGCTGGTGAAGATGGTCGGCGCCTGAGAATCACAAGGAAGCCCTGATGGAATCCTCCTGGCCCCTGTTGAGCGTGCTGATCTGGCTGCCGATCCTCGGCGGCCTGCTCACGCTTGCCTTCGGCGACGCCCGTGCCCCCGCGGCCAAAGCCTTCGCGCTGCTGGTGGCCCTGGCCACGCTCGGCGCCAGCCTGGCGCTGCTCGGCGGCCACGACACCGGTTCGGCGGCGATGCGCTTCGTCGAGGACCGCGCCTGGATCCCGAGCTTCGACATCCGCTACCACCTGGGCGTGGACGGCCTGTCGGTGGCCCTGATCCTGCTGACGACGCTGACCTCGGTGCTGGTGCTGGTCGGCGCCTGGGGCTCGATCGAGCGCCGGGCGCACCAGTACTTCGCCGCTTTCCTCGTGCTCGAGGGCATGATGATCGGCGTGTTCGCGGCCATGGACGCGGTGCTGTTCTACGTGTTCTTCGAGGCGATGCTGATCCCGATGTTCATCATCATCGGCGTCTGGGGCGGCCCGAACCGCATCTATGCCTCGCTCAAGTTCTTCCTCTACACCTTCCTGGGCTCGGTGCTCATGCTGGTGGGTCTGGTGTACCTGTACATCATCAGCGGCGAACGCCTGGACGGCGGCGCCAGCTTCCAGCTGGCCGACCTCTACCAGCTCAAGCTGACCATCACCGAGCAGAAATGGCTGTTCTTCGCCTTCCTGGCCGCGTTCGCGGTGAAGGTGCCGATGTTCCCGGTGCACACCTGGCTTCCCGATGCCCACGTCGAGGCGCCCACCGGCGGCTCGGTGGTGCTGGCGGCGATCATGCTCAAGATCGGCGGCTACGGCTTCCTGCGCTTCACCCTGCCGATCGTGCCGGACGCGGGGCAGGAATGGGCCTGGCTGGTGATCGCGCTGTCGCTGGCGGCGGTCATCTACATCGGCCTGGTCGCGCTGGCGCAGGAGGACATGAAGAAGCTGATCGCCTATTCGTCGATCGCGCACATGGGATTCGTCACCCTGGGCACCTTCATCGCCTTCGCCCTGGTGCGCGAGCTGGGCAATACCGACGCCGCCCGCCTGGGCCTGCAGGGCGCGATGGTGCAAATGGTCTCGCACGGCTTCATCTCCGGCGCGATGTTCTCCTGCGTCGGCGTGGTCTACGACCGCATGCACAGCCGCATGATCCGGGACTACGGCGGCGTGGTGAACACCATGCCCTGGTTCGCGGCCTTCTTCGTCTTCTTCGCGATGGCCAACGCCGGCCTGCCGGGAACGTCCGGCTTCGTCGGCGAGTTCATGGTCGTGCTGGCGGCGTTCCAGTACAACGCCTGGGTCGCGGCCGGCGCGGCGCTGACCCTGATCCTGGGCGCGGCCTACACGTTGTGGATGGTCAAGCGCGTGGTGTTCGGCGACATCGCCAACCACCACGTCGCCGAGCTGACCGACATCAATGGCCGCGAGGCGCTGGTGCTGGGCGTGTTCGCGATCGGCGCGCTGGCGCTGGGCGTGTACCCCAAGCCGCTGACCGACCTGATGGACGCCCCGATCGCGCAGCTGGTCAGCCAGCTCGCCGCCACCAAGCTGCTGTAAGGAAGCCCCGATGGCCCTGCCGATGCCCACCCTCGCCGATTTCGCGCCGCTCGGGCCCGAGATCTTCGTCTGCGCCGCGGCCTTCGCCCTGCTGATGGTGGACCTGTTCCTGTCCGACCAGCGCCGGGGCCTCACGCATTTCCTGGCCCTGTTCATCCTGGCCGCCGCCGCGGTGCTCACCGCACGCGACATGGGCGCCGCCCCGGCCTGGAGCTTCGGCAGCCAGTTCGTGCGCGACCTGCCGGGCGACGTGATGAAGATCGCCATCTACGTCGTCACCGCCGGCGCCCTGGTCTACGCCAAGCCCTACCTGCAGGACCGCGGCCTGTTCAAGGGCGAGTTCCACGTGCTGGCCCTGTTCGCGGTGCTGGGCATGATGCTGATGGTCTCGGCCGGCAGCCTGCTGCTGGTCTACCTGGGCCTGGAACTGCTGGCGCTGAGCTCGTATGGCCTGGTCGCGATCGACCGCGAC
>JAYRTA010000361.1:0-2625 GCA_041919875.1 Arenimonas sp. | reverse complement strand
AAGATCTCGCCCTTCTACGTGCCCAGCACCATCATCAACATGCTGCCGGGCCAGCTGACGATCATGAAGGGCATCAAGGGCCCGAACTTCTCGGCGGTCTCGGCCTGCGCGACCTCGAACCACTCGATCGGCACGGCCATGCGCATGATCCAGTACGGCGACGCCGACATCATGGTGGCCGGCGGCGCCGAGCACGGCTGCACGCCGACCTCGGTCGGCGGTTTCTGCTCGATGAAGGCCATGTCCACCCGCAACGACGAGCCGACCCGGGCCTCGCGTCCCTGGGACACGGACCGCGACGGCTTCGTGCTGGGCGACGGCGCCGGCATCCTCATCCTCGAGGAATACGAGCACGCCAAGGCCCGCGGCGCCCGCATCTATTGCGAACTGGCCGGCTTCGGCGCCAGCTCGGACGCCTACCACATGACCGCGCCGAGCGAGAACGGCGAGGGCGCCGCGCGCTGCATGCGCGTCGCGCTCAAGGACGCCGGCGTCAATCCCGACCAGGTCGGCTACCTCAATGCGCACGGCACCTCGACGCCGCTGGGCGACCTGGGCGAGACCATGGCGATCAAGGCCGCCTTCGGCGCGCACGCGCACCGGATGATGGTCAGTTCGACCAAGTCCATGACCGGCCACTTGCTGGGCGCGGCCGGCGGCGTGGAGGCGGTGTTCAGCGTGCTGGCCCTGCACACGGGCGTGATCCCGCCGACGATCAACCTCGATTCGCCGGGCGAGGGCTGCGACCTGGACTACGTGCCCAACGTCGCCCGCCAGGCCCGGGTGGACGTGGCGGTGTCCAACGGCTTCGGCTTCGGCGGCACCAACGGCACCCTGGTGTTCCGCCGGATCTGATCCGGCGGCGCCCCGCGCGATGCTGATCCGCCAGCTGCCGCCGGGGCTGGACCTGCTGCGCCTGCAGTCGGAGGACCCGGCGCGCTTCCCGCTGCTGCTCGAAAGCGTCGCCGGCGGCAACGCGCTTTCGCGTTGGGACCTGCTGCTGGCCACCGACGGCACCGGGCTGCGGCTGGACGCGCCTGGCGGCCCCGTGCAGCGCCTGGAGGGCGGCCGCGCCGATGGCGACTTCCTGGCCGCGCTGGATGCCGACTGGCGCGCGCTGGAACGTACCGGCCCGGCGCCCCTGGACCTGCCCTTCCAGGGCGGCTGGGCGCTGTTCCTGGCCTACGAACTCGCGGCCCAGGTGGAGCCGAGCCTGCGGCTGCCGCCGGTGCCGGGGCCGCTGCCGGTGGCCTTGGCGCTGCGCTGCCCGGCCGCGGTGCTGCGCGATCGCCGCAGCGGCTTCGGCGTGGCCGTCGCCGAAGACGGCGCCGAGCACCTGCTGGCCGACCTGGTGCCGCGGCTGGCGCGCGCGCAGGCGGGCCCGGCCTTCGCGCCGGTGCCGCCGCCGGTGCTGGAGGAAGATGCGCCGGCGCGCTTCCTCGATGGCGTCGCCCGCATCCACGACTACCTGCGCGCCGGCGACGTGTTCCAGGTCAATCTCTCGCGTGCCTGGCGCGCCCGGTTCGCCCAGGCCCCCGATCCGGCCGCGCTGTACGACCAGCTCCGGCGCGCCAACCCGGCACCTTTCGCCGGCCTGCTGCGCTGGGGCGACGCGGCCCTGCTGAGCAGTTCGCCCGAGCGCCTGGTGTCGCTGCGCGGCCGGCGCGCCGAAACCCGGCCGATCGCCGGCACCCGGCCGCGCTTCGCAGGCGACGACGACGCGGCCCGCATCCGCGAACTGGTCGGCCATCCGAAGGAACGCGCCGAACACGTGATGCTGATCGACCTGGAGCGCAACGACCTGGGCCGGGTCTGCGTGCCCGGCAGCGTGCGCGTGGACGAGCTGATGGCGGTGGAGACGTATGCCCACGTGCACCACATCGTCTCCAACGTCGGCGGCACCCTGCGCGAGGGCGTGGGGCCGGGCGAGCTGGTGCGGGCGGTGTTCCCGGGCGGCACGATCACCGGCGCGCCCAAGGTGCGCTGCATGCAGATCATCGCGGGCCTGGAGGGCGAGGGCCGCGGCGCCTACACCGGTTCCCTGGGCTACCTCGACCGGGGCGGCGACCTCGACCTCAACATCCTGATCCGCAGCGCCTGGCAACACGGGCGCGAGCTGCAGCTGCGCACCGGCGCCGGCATCGTCGTCGACAGCGACGCCGGACATGAGCTGGACGAAACCCGCGCGAAGGCGCGCGGCTGGCTGCGCGCGCTGGGGGTGCAGGGATGAGCGCCCTCGCGCAGCGGATCTTCGTCGGCACCGAGGCCGTGCCGGCGCTGCCGGCCCAGGACCGCGGCCTGGCCTACGGCGACGGCCTGTTCGAGACCCTGCGCGTGCATGCGGGTCGTGCCCCCTGGTGGGATGCGCATCTGGCGCGCCTGGCCGCCGGCGCGGCGCGCCTGGGCCTGCCGGCGCCGGACGCCGGCTGGCTGGCGACCCAGGCGCGGGAGCTGATCGCCGGCGCGCCGGAGGATGCCGTGCTCAAGCTGGTGCTGACCCGCGGCGCCGGCGGCCGCGGTTATGCGCCCGCGTCCGATCCGCGCCCGGGCTGGGTGCTTTCCCTGCACGCGCTGCCGGCGCCGCTGCCGGCGCCTCTGCGCCTGCGCTGGTGCACGCTGCGCCTG
>JAYRTA010000360.1:0-2639 GCA_041919875.1 Arenimonas sp. | reverse complement strand
CCGATCTACAGCTACCGCCTGTCGATCGTGCACTTCTGGGCCCTGATCGCCATCTACATGTGGGCCGGCCCCCACCACCTGCAGTACACGGCCATTCCCGACTGGGCGCAGAGCCTGGGCATGGTGTTCTCGCTGGTGCTGCTGGCGCCCTCCTGGGGCGGCGCGATCAACGGCGTGATGACGCTCTCGGGCGCCTGGCACAAGCTGCGCACCGACCCGATCATCAAGTTCCTCGTGGTGGCCATCTCCTTCTACATGATGAGCACCTTCGAGGGCCCGATGATGTCCATCAAGACGGTCAACGCGCTCAGCCACTACACCGACTGGACCATCGGCCACGTGCACTCGGGCGCCCTGGGCTGGGTGGCGATGATCTCGATCGGCTCGATCTACATGCTGATCCCGCGCTGCCTGGGCCTGAAGGAAATGGCCAGCACGAAGATGATCGACCAGCACTTCTGGGTGCATACCATCGGCGTGGTGCTCTACACCGTCTCGATGTGGATCGCCGGCATCTACCAGGGCCTGATGGCCCGCGCCGCGAACGCCGACGGCACCCTGACCTACGCCTTCGTCGAGATCGTCGAGTTCAACTACCCCTACTACCTGGTGCGACTGCTCGGCGGCGTGCTGGTGATCGCCGGCATGGGCCTGATGTGCATCAACACCTGGAAGACGTTCAAGCTGGCCAAGGGCCGCGTGGACGCCCCGGTGCTGCCGGTCGCCGAAGCCCACGCCTGAGGACCTGACATGAGCCACGAGAAACTCGAAACCAATGTCGGCTGGATGGCGATCCTGATCGCCGTCGTCATCTCCTTCGGTGGCCTGGCCGAGATCGTCCCGCTGATGTACCAGGCCGAGGCCGTGCAGCCGCTGCCGGGCGTGAAGCCCTACGGCCCGCTGGAGCTGGCCGGCCGCGACGTCTACGTCCGCGAGGGCTGCTACAACTGCCACTCGCAGATGGTGCGCACCCTGCGCCACGAGACCGAGCGCTACGGCCACTACTCGCTGGCCGGCGAGTCGGTGTACGACCGCCCGTTCCAGTGGGGCAGCAAGCGCACCGGCCCGGACCTGGCCCGCGTCGGCGGCCGCTACAGCGACGACTGGCACCGCGTGCACCTGATGAACCCGCGCGACGTGGTGCCGGTATCGAACATGCCGGCCTACCCCTGGCTGGCCGAGACGCCGGTCGACCCGGCCGCGGTGGCGCGCAACATGCGCGCGCTGCAGCGCATCGGCGACCCGTACACGCAGGAGGACATCGACGGCGCCGCCGCCGCGGTGGCCGGCAAGTCCGAGATGGACGCGCTGATCGCCTACCTGCAGGGCCTCGGCAAGCACGCTCCGAAGGGTTGACGCCATGATCGCCGGCATCACCACCGCCATCCTGCTGGCCGCCTTCCTCGGCGGCGTGGCCTGGGCCTTCAGCCGCAAGCGCAAGGCCGAGTTCGACGCCGCCGCCCGCCTTCCCCTCGAAGACCAGAGCGAGAACACCCCATGACCACCGGCTGGTCCCTCTTCATCATCTTCCTCGTGGTGCTGAACATCGGCGGCTGCGCCTGGCTGCTCTGGTGGACCGCCAAGCGCCGCGGCAACGACGGCAAGAACACCGCCGAGACCACCGGCCACGTCTGGGACGGCGACCTGACCGAGTACAACAAGCCGCTGCCGCGCTGGTGGATCAACCTGTTCTGGATCACCATCGTGTTCACCATCGGCTACCTGGTGTACTACCCGGGCTTCGGCAGCTTCGCCGGCACCTCGGGCTGGACCGCGGTGAAGGCGCACGACGCCGAGAAGGCCGCCGCCGACGCCCGCGTCGCCGAGACCTTCGGCCGCTTCGAGGGCATGGCCATCGACGCGATCGCGAAGGAGCCCGAGGCCGTCGCCTTCGGCGCCCGCCTGTTCGCCAACCACTGCGCCATGTGCCATGGCTCGGACGCGCGCGGCGCCAAGGGCTTCCCCAACCTGACCGACGCCGACTGGCTGTGGGGCGGCACGCCGGATGACATCCTGGCCACCATCCTCAACGGCCGCCAGGCGGCGATGCCGCCGCTGGCCGCGGCGATCGGCGGCGACGTCGGCGTCACCGAGGTGACCGCCTACGTGCAGAGCCTGTCGGGCATCAAGGCCGACCCGGCCCTGGCCGCCGCCGGCAAGGCCCGCTACGCCGGCGTCTGCGCGGCCTGCCACGGCCCCGAAGGCAAGGGCAACCCGATGCTGGGCGCGCCGAACCTGACCGACGCGACCTGGCTGTACGCCAGCGACCCGGCCACGATCGCCGAAGGCATCCGCAACGGCCGCAACGGCATGATGCCGGCGCACGCGCCGATCATCGGCGAGCTGCGCACCCGCCTGGTGGCCGCCTACGTGTGGTCGCTCTCGCACGGCAAGGACGGGACCACCGCGGGGTCGCCGTGAACGCCGCCCCGGACGGCCGCTTCGACCACCCGCCCCGGCCGCTCGCGCAGCGGCTCGGGGCGATCCTTTGGCCGAGCTTCTTCGCCGCGGGTGTCGCGACGATGGTGTTCTTCGCCATCGTCGATCCGCTGGCCCTGCGCGACATGACCTTCCCCGACCTCGACATCAGCCGCGGCTTCGGCTACACGGTCGGGTTCTTCATGTTCTGGGCCTGCACG
>JAYRTA010000359.1:0-2650 GCA_041919875.1 Arenimonas sp. | reverse complement strand
CGCTCACCTATGACGTGAGCTTCCCGATGTTCGGCAAGATCGACGTCAACGGCGGCGGCGCGCACCCGCGGTTCAAGTGGCTCAAGGAAGAGAAGAGCGGCCTGCTGGGCATCGGCGCGATCAAGTGGAACTTCACCAAGTTCCTGGTCGGCCGCGACGGCAAGGTGATCAAGCGCTACGCCCCGACCGACAAGCCCGAATCCCTGGCCGCCGACATCGAGAAGGCCCTGGGCTGAGCCGCGGCCTCAGGGGCCGCCGGCGGGCCTGGCGAGCGCTTCCGGCGGCAGCAGGGCGAGCATTTCGTCGATGATGCCCTTGATCGATTCCTCGCCGTAGCCGACATGGCGCGAGGCGATCCGGCCGTCGGTGCCGATGATGAACATGTTCGGCAGGCCGCGGACGCCGTAGCGCTCGCCGGCGCGGCCGGTGCGGTCGTGCACCCAGGTCAGGCCGGTGTCGGGGTTGGCGCGGATCATCGCGCGCAGCTGCTGGCGCTCTTCCTTGAAGTTGACGGCGAAGACGACCAGGTGCTCCGGCCCGACCACCTTCTGGATGCGCGAGAGCATCGGCAGTTCGCGCATGCAGGGCCCGCACCAGGATGCCCAGAAGGTGACGATCACCACCTTGCCGCGATGGTCCGCCAGGCGCACGGGCTCGCCTTCGTGGTCCTTGCCGAAGGCCTCGGGCGGTTCGCTGCCCACGGCCGGACGGTCGTCGGCCACGGCCACTGGCAGGGGCAGGGCGAGCAGCAGGGCGAGCAGGACGAGGCGGGGCAGGGCCATGGGCAACTCCAGGCGGTCGAGCCTAAAGCCTAGTGCAATGCCCGCTGCCTGCCCAGCGGCTTATTTCTCGACGAAGGCGCGCTCGAACACGTATTCGCCCGGCGTGCCGATGCGGGGCGCGGCCGAGAAGCCGCGGCCATCGAGGATGGCCCGCAGGTCCGCCAGCATCTGCGGGCTGCCGCAGATCATCGCGCGGTCGTGGGCGGCGTCGAGCGGGGCCAGGCCCAGGTCCGAGGCCACGCGCCCGCTGTCGAGCAGGGTGGTGAGTCGGCCGCTGTGGCGGAAGGGCTCGCGGCTCACGACCGGGTAGTACAGCAGTTGCCTGGCGATCACGTCGCCCAGGTATTCGTGGCGCGGCAGTTCCCGGGTGATGTAGTCGTGGTAGGCCAGGTCGGCCACGCCGCGCACGCCGTGGGTCAGCACGACCCGTTCGAAGCGCTCGTAGGTGGCCGGGTCCTTGATCACCGACAGGAACGGGGCCAGGCCGGTTCCGGTGGAGAGCAGGTAGAGGTTGCGGCCGGGGTGGACGTCGCTGATCAGCAGGGTGCCGGTGGGCTTGCGGCTCACCAGCAGGTCGTCGCCCGGCTGGATGTGCTGCAGGCGCGAGGTCAGCGGGCCGTGCGGCACCTTGATGCTGAAGAACTCCAGTTCCTCCTCCCAGTTGGCGCTGGCGATGGAGTAGGCGCGCATCAGGGGCCGGCCCTCGACCTGCAGGCCGATCATGACGAACTGGCCGTTGTCGAAGCGCAGGCCGTCGTCGCGGGTGGTGGTGAAACTGAAGTAATCGGGCGTCCAGTGCCGGACGCTGAGCACGCGTTCGGTGGCGAAGGCAGACGACATGGGGGGTCCGGGCGTCGGGGGCGTGGCGGGCAGGCTGGCCGAAGCCGCGCATTTTACGCCAGTCGCATTCGGCCGGATAAGCGGGTAATGTCGCCTGGCCCCGGCGAGGCCGGCGGCACCCCCCATTCACCCGTTATGGATGTAGAGACATGTCCGATCGTCAGACTGGCACTGTGAAGTGGTTCAACGATGCCAAGGGTTTTGGCTTCATCACCCCGGAGAGCGGCGAGGACGTGTTCGTCCACTTCCGTTCCATCATGGGCAATGGCTTCAAGTCGCTGCAGGAAGGCCAGAAGGTCTCCTTCAAGATCGTGAAGGGCCAGAAGGGCCTGCAGGCGGACGAAGTCCAGCCGCTCTGAGCCCCGCTGCGCGAGGCTCCGGGCCCCGGTCGTTCGCGGCCGGGGCCTTTGCGTTTCCGGGGGTCCCGGTTTGCGCCGCCCCGGCGCATGGCCCAGACTAGGCGCCCTTTTTTCCGCCCCGGCCGCGCCGGGGCCCTGCCCGAGGATTCCCATGCAGATCGCCGAGCGCACCGTCGCGTCCTTCCACTACACCCTGACCGACGACGCCGGGACGGTGCTCGATTCCTCCGCCGGCCACGAGCCGATGGCCTACCTGCACGGCGCCGGCAACATCGTGCCGGGCCTGGAGAAGGCCATGGCCGGCCGCGCCGCCGGCGACCGCTTCGACGTGGTGGTGGCGCCGGAGGAGGGCTATGGCACCCCGAACGACCTGCTGGTGCAGACCGTGCCGCTGGAGGCCTTCCAGGGCGTGGACCAGGTGGAGCCGGGCATGCAGTTCACCGCCCAGACCCCGCAGGGCCCGCTCTCGGTGGTCGTGACCCAGGTCCAGGACGGCATGGTGACCGTGGACGGCAACCATCCGCTGGCCGGCAAGGCCCTGCATTTCGCCATCGAGGTGGTCGAGGTGCGCGATGCCAGCCTCGAGGAAGTGATGCACGGCCACGTGCACGGCGCCGGCGGCCACCACCACTGACCGCCCCGGGCGGGCCCCGGGGCCCCCCCCCCCCC
>JAYRTA010000358.1:0-2657 GCA_041919875.1 Arenimonas sp. | reverse complement strand
GGGTGCCGACCTCAATGCCGACCACGCCGGGCTATCGCCGCTGCTGGCGGCCACCCGCGACAGCTGGCATGGCCGCCCGGAAGCGGTGATGACCCTGCTGGCCAACGGCGCCGACCCGCGCCGCGCGGACACCGAGGGCAATACGCCCCTGCACCACGCGGCGCGCAGCACCGATCCGGCCGTCGCGGCGCTGCTGCTCGACGCCGGCGCCGCGCTCGACGTGCCCAACGCGGAAGGCTTCACGCCGCTGGGCGTGGCCTGCGCCGCGGCGAACTGGCGCCTGGCCCGCTTCCTGATCGAGCGCGGCGCCAAGCCCGAACCCAAGGATGGCCAGCCGGCGCTGCTGGCCGCCGCCGCCAGCGACGACGACCCGGCGGGCGTGCAGTTGCTGCTGCGGCACAAGGCGCGCGTGGACGCACGCGGCCAGCGCCAGCGCACCGCGCTGATGCAGGCCTGCGCCGCCGGCCATGTCGAGGTCGTGGGCGCCCTGCTCGAGGCCGGCGCCGACCGCAACGCGCGCGATGCCGACCAGCTCACGCCCTTGCTCGAAACCGCGCGCCAGAGCCAGGGCGCGGTGCTCTCGCGCCTGGCCCAGGCGCGCCCGGACGTCACCGCCGTGGACGCCCAGGGCCGCAATGCCCTGGTGCTGGCGGCCGAAGGCGGTGCGCCGCCGGAGTTCCTGCGCCACCTGATCTCGCTGGGCGTGGATCCGGAGCAGCGGGACGAGGCCGGCCGCCGTGCCCTGGAAGTGGCCCTGGGCGCCGGCCGCTGGCCCCAGGTGGCGGTGCTCGACCCGGCCTACCCCTTGCCTGCGAGCGTCGCCGAAGGCCTGGCCGAAGGCCACTTCGAGAAGTCCCCGCGCGACCTGCTGCGCGAGGCGCTGCTGGCCGGGCGGCCGGAGTCGGCCGGCGCGATGCAGCGGCTCGGCGCCGGCCCGGACGCCGCGGGCCTGGCCTCGCTGCTGCTCGAGTTCGGCGGCGAAGGCGATCTGGCCAGCTTCGAATGGTTGCTGCGCCACGGCGCATCTCCCGACACCCTCGTGGATGGCAAGGGCAGCGTCGTCTTCCACCTGCTCGGACGCGGCGGCCCGGCGTCGGCGGCGCTGCTGCGCCTGCTCGAACGCGGCCAGGGCGTGGGGGGCCGCGGCGGGCTCGCGCGCTGGCTGCAGGCCTGCCTGTCCGGCGAACACATCACGCGCGGCCACGAACAGCTGGCGCTGGCCCTGCTCGAACGGGGCGCCGATGCCTTCGGCGGCGATCCCGGCGACCCGCCGCTGGTGCTCGCCATCCGGCTCGGGTGGCTGCGCCTGGCCGAAGCCCTGCTGGCGGCCGGCGCCGACCCGAACCAGCGCGACCAGCGCGGCTACACCGCCCTGCACCTGGCCGCCCAACTGGGCCGAGAGGGCGCCCTGCGCGTGTTGATCCGCCACGGCGCCTCGCCGGCGCTGCCGGCGCCCGATGGCCAGACGCCGCTGGGCCTGGCGCTGGCCGCCGACCGGCGCGAGCTGTCGCACTGGCTGGAGTGGCGCCATTGGCAATTGCCCGGGCGCGCGCTGCAGCCCAGCGACCTCCCGGCCGCCGCGATCGCCGGCGACGTGGCCGCCGTCGAACGCCTGATCGAACTGGGCCTGCCGGTGGATGCCACCGATGCCCAGGGCTGCACCGCGCTGCTGCGCGCCGCCGGCGGGGGCCACGACGCCGTGGTCGAACGGCTGCTGGTGGAAGGCGCGCGCCCCGGCATCGCCGCGCGCACCGGCGCCACGCCGCTGTCGGCCGCGATCAGCATGCGCCATGCCGTCGTGGTCGACCGCCTGCTTCGGGCCGGCGCCGCGCCCGACCAGGCGCTGCCCGGCGAGGTCACGCCGCTGATGCTGGCGGCCGCGCTGGGCCAGCCCGAACTGGTGGCGCGCCTGCTGGTGCACGGCGCCGATGTGGCCGCGCGCGACGGCCAGGGCCTGGGCGTGCTGCACTGCGCGGCGCTGCACGCCTTCGGTTCGCGCGACCGTGCCCGCGCCCTGGCCCTGTTCGACACCCTGCTGCTGGCCGAGGCCGCGCCGGACGAGGCCAATGCCACCGGCCAGACGCCGTTGCTCCTGCTGCTGGGCGCACGCGCCGAACCCGGCGCCACCTGCGACGAGGACGTGCTGCTGGCGGCGCTCGAGCGCCTGCTGGCCGAGGACGTGAACGTGGATGCGCAGGACCACCGCGGCCTGTCGCCGCTGCACCTGTCGGCGATGCACGGCCTGCCGCGCATCGTCCAGCGCCTGCTGCGCGAAGGCGCCAACCGCCACGCCCGCGACGGCCTGGGCCGCAGCCCGCACGACCTGGCCGTGCTGCGCGGCTTCGTCGACGTCGCCGCCGAATTCGAGCCCGCGCGCACCGGCCAGCCCTCGCTGGCGCGCTTCCTGCGCGATCCGCGCTGAGGCACGGCGCGTCCCGCCCCGGGAAAACAAAACGCCGGCCACGGGGCCGGCGTCCTGTCTGGCGCGGAAGGCGAACCTCAGCGCTTCATCGAGCTGAAGAACTCGTCGTTGGACTTGGTGTTCTTCATCTTCTCGAGCAGGAACTCCATGGCCGCCAGCTCGTCCATCGGGTGCAGCAGCTTCCGCAGGATCCAGATCTTCTGCAGCATGTCCGGCTCGATCAGCAGCTCCTCGC
>JAYRTA010000357.1:0-2685 GCA_041919875.1 Arenimonas sp. | reverse complement strand
TCGCCGGTGATGTTGTGCACGAACAGCGCGATCGGCACGCCCCAGGTGCGCTGGCGGCTGATGCACCAGTCGGGCCGGCCCTCGACCATGCCGGCGATGCGGGCCCGGCCCCAGTCGGGCACGAAGGCGACCTTCTCCACCTCCGAAAGCGCATCGCGGCGCAGGTTGGCCTGCTCCATCGAGATGAACCACTGCGGCGTGGCGCGGAAGGCCACCGGCGACTTGTGCCGCCAGCAGTGCGGATAGCTGTGCTCGAGCTTGCCCGAGGCCAGCAGCACGCCGCGCTCGCGCAAGAGCGCGATGATCGACTCGTTGGCCTTCCAGATGAACTGGCCCTCGACCAGCGGCGTACCGGGCAAATAGACGCCATTGCCGCCGACCGGGTTGAGCTCGTTCGTCTTGTACTTCTCGAGCAGCCCGTACTTCACGCCGACCTGGTAGTCCTCCTGGCCGTGGCCGGGCGCGGTGTGCACGGCGCCGGTGCCGGCGTCGGTGGTGACGTGGTCGCCGAGGAGGACCGGGACGCGGCGATCGTAGAACGGATGCCTGAGTTCGACGTGCTCGAGCGCAGCGCCGGTGGCGCGGCCCAGCACGATCGCGTGTTCGATGCCGTAGCGCTTCAGCGCTGCGTCGTGCAGGGCGTCGGCCAGCACCAGCAGCACCCGTCGGCCATCGCGGGCCGGGCCCTCGACCAGCACGTACTCGATCTCCGGGCCCAGGGTGACGGCCAGGGACGCCGGGAGCGTCCAGGGCGTCGTGGTCCAGATCGGCACGGCGACGACCGCATCGGCAGCGTTCGCGCCGAACAGGGAGGCCAGCGCGACCGGGTCGACGGCGTCGTAGGCCACGTCGATCTGCGGCGACACCTTGTCGTCGTACTCGATTTCCGCCTCGGCCAGGGCCGAGCCGCAGTCGAAGCACCAGTGCACCGGCTTCACGCCGCGCGCCAGGTGGCCACGCTCGACGATCCTGGCCAGCGCGCGCAGCATGTCCGCCTCGAAGGCGAAGTCCATGGTGCGGTACGGGTTGTCCCAGTCGCCCAGCACGCCCAGGCGCTGGAAATCCTTCGACTGCCCGGCGATCTGCTCGGCGGCGTACTCGCGGCACTTGGCGCGGAAGGCGGCGGCGTCGAGCTTGTCGCCGACCTTGCCGAACTTCTTCTCCACCACCAGCTCGATCGGCAGCCCGTGGCAGTCCCAGCCGGGCACGTAGGGCGCGTCGAAGCCGGAGAGCAGCTTCGACTTCACCACCATGTCCTTGAGGATCTTGTTGACGGCATGGCCGATGTGGATCGAACCGTTGGCGTACGGCGGGCCGTCGTGGAGCACGAAGCGCGGACGGCCCGCGGCCTTCTCGCGAACGCGCTGGTACAGCCCCTGCCGCTGCCAGCCGGCCAGCATGCCCGGCTCGCGCTTGGGCAGGTCGCCGCGCATCGGGAAGGCCGTCTCCGGCAGGCTGATGGTGTGCTTGTAATCCTTGTCGCTCACGCCGTGACTCCGCGTTCTTCCCTGTCGTGGCGCAATACGCGCCGGGCCTGCCGGGCATCCTCGTCCATCTGGCGGACCAGGGACGGCAGGTCGTCGAACTTCTCCTCGTCGCGCAGCTTGGCGACGAACTCCACCTCGATGCGGCGCCCGTACAGGTCGCCGTCGAAGTCGAACACATGGGCTTCGAGCAGGGGCTCGACCCCGTCCACCGTCGGCCGCGTGCCCAGGCTCGACACCGAGGCCATCGGCCCGGCGCCGATGCCGTGCACCCAGGTGGCGTAGATCCCGCGCAGCGCCGGGCGCTTGCCCGCCAGGCGCAGGTTCGCGGTGGGATAGCCGAGCTTGCGGCCCAGCTGCCGGCCGCGCACCACGCGCGAGGCGATGGCGTAACGCCGGCCCAGCGCGCCCGCGGCGGCCTCGAGATCGCCCGCGGCCAGCCAGGCGCGGATGGCGGTGCTCGAGACGCGCTCGCCCTCGCCCACCGGGCCGATGGCGTCCGCGCGGAAACCCGACGACGCACCCAGCGCCTGCAGCAGGGCCAGGTCGCCGCCCCGGCGATGGCCGAAGCGGAAGTCGGGCCCGACCCAGACTTCCCGCGCCTGCAGCCGCTTCACCAGCAGTCGCCCGACGAACTCGGCCGCGGGCATGGCCGCCATCGCCGCGTCGAAGCGCAGCAGGCCGACCACGTCCGCCCCCAGCGCCCGCAGCCCTTCGAACTTGCCGCGCGGCAGCGACAGCCGCGCCGGCGGATCGTCCGGGGCGAAGAATTCGCGCGGCAGCGGTTCGAAGCTCAGGGCCACGGCCGGCACGGCCAGGGCGCGCGCACGGGCGACCGCGTGGCCGACCAACGCCCGGTGCCCCCGGTGGAGGCCATCGAAGGCGCCGATGCAAACCACGCTGCCCATCGGGCAAGGTGACTCGCCCTCGACGTCCCGGAACAGCCTGCTCATGCCGCGAAGTATAGCGGGCGCGCCTCAGGGCCCGCGCAGGTCGCGCGGCCGCCAGCCGGTGGCCAGCAGGGCCAGGCCATAGGCTCCCGCACCCGCCGCCACCGTGGCCAGCAGCCAGGCCCAGCGCGTCCAGCCGGTCCAGGACCGCCAGTCCCCCACCCACGCGCCCATGGCCAGCACCGCCGCGGCGAGGGCGACGCAGGCCAGCAGCAGGCGCAGCACGTGCCGGCCCCAGCCGGGCGAAGGCG
>JAYRTA010000356.1:0-2689 GCA_041919875.1 Arenimonas sp. | reverse complement strand
GGCGATGTATTTCCAGGCACTGGCTTTCGATGGCGCCACGCCGCAGGCCACGGTGGCCTATTCGCCGTCGTTCGCGGTCGCGTGAACCCGGCTGCGAGGACCCGCGCATGAGCCCGGACACCGCCCGCACCCTGGCCCGCATCGTCGCCTTCCTGCGCGAAGCCGGCCTGGATGTGCGCGAGGGCGAGGTGGCCGACGAGGCCTTCCTGCCGGGCGTGGAGGTGATTGCGGGCCGCATCGTCTACGACCCGGCGCGCCTGGCCTGGCCCGGCGACCTGTTGCACGAGGCCGGCCATATCGCGATCACGCCCGCGGCGCGGCGCGCCGAATTGCCCGGCCTGCTCGAGGGCCTGCCGGTGGACGCCCACGGCGGCGAGGTGGATGCCACCGCCTGGGCGTACGCGGCCAGCGTGGCGCTGGGCCTGGCGCCGGAGGTGCTGTTCCATGACGGTGGTTACCATGGGCACGGCGCCGGCCTGGCCATGATGTATTCGCTGGGCGTGTATCCCGGCGCCACCGGCCTGGCCCGCGCCGGCCTGGCGCACGTGGGCCAGGAAGCGGCCGCGCAGGGCCTGCCCTGTTATCCGCGGATGATCCGCTGGCTGCGCGACTGACGCCGAGGATCACCCTGAGCCGCCGCGCCCGCTACCTGCTGTTCGCCTCGGCCTTCGTGCTCAACGCGCTGGCGCTGGCCGCGTTGGCGCTGGGCGCGGCGCTGGCCGGGAATCCGGGCCCGCGCCTGTGGGTGGCGCTGGGGCTGTGCGCGGCGAACGTACTGGCGCTGGCCCTGCTGTCCACCTGGCGCGCGGACCAGGTGGGCGTATCGCCCGCCGCTGCGTTCTTCGCCGTGCTGCTGCTGGCAAGCCTGGGGCCGGTGGCGCTGCTACCGGTGGCCTACCTGGCGTGGCGCGGCGAAACGGGCGCCGAACGCGAACGCCCGGCCTGGCCGGGAAGCCTGCTGTGGTTCCTCGTATTCGCGGGCCTGCCGTGGCTCGCGTTCGCCGCCCTCATGCCCGGCTGACGCGGCGTATGCTGTCGGCACACGGATGCAGGAGCACGGCATGAACTACACCGGAAGCTGCCACTGCGGGCGCATCGCCTTCGAAGTCGAGGGCACGATCGATGGCGCGTTGGCCTGCAACTGCTCGATCTGCCAGCGCAAGGGATCGCTGCTGTGGTTCGTGCCGCGCAGCGCGTTGCGCCTGCTCACGCCCGAGGCGGACATGGCGGTCTACACCTTCAACCGGCACCTGATCCGGCACCGGTTCTGCCCGGTCTGCGGCATGCATCCCTTCGGCGAAGGGCGCGATCCGTCCGGTGCCGAGATGGCGGCGGTCAACCTGCGCTGCGTGGACGGCGTGGACCTCGCCGCAATCCCGGTGCAGCACTTCGACGGGCGTGCGCTGTGAGCGACGCGACGCGCGCCGCCTTGCTGCGCCTCGACCCGGAGGTCGCACCCGAACACTACCGCCTGCCGCCGGAAAAGCGCCTGCGCGGCGACCCGCTGCAGACCGTATGGCTGCACTACGCCAGCCCGGACGGCCGCTTCAGCGTTGGCCTGTGGCGCAGCGAGCCGGGCGCCTGGCGCATCCGCTACACCGAGGACGAGGCCTGCGAACTGCTGGAAGGCCGCAGCCGCATCACCGCCGACGACGGCAGCGCGACCGAGGTCGGCCCGGGCGACCGCTTCGTGATCCCGCGTGGCTTCACCGGCACCTGGGAGGTGCTGGAAACCACGACCAAGCGGTTCGTCATCCACGAGCCCGCGGACCGCAGGTGACCGCGCCCGGCCGGCAAGGCGGGGGCGGGATCGCCCGGGGTCGCCGCGCGACAGGTAGGATGGCGCCATGACCCTCGCCCCGTTCGCCTCGCCGAGCCTGTCCGTTCTGCTGTCCCTGATCGCCTGGGCCCTGGCCCTGCTGGTGCTGATGGAGGTGCTTCGGGCCTGGCTGGTGCTGTCGGGACAGGTGAAGGCCACCGGCTTCACGCCGGGCAACGTCGGGCTGTCGCCCTTCATGCAGCGGCTGGCGCGGGCGCACGCCAATTGCCTCGAGGGCCTGCCGATCTTCGGCGGGCTGCTGGTGGTGGCGTTGCTGGCCGACCGCGCCGCGATCACCGACCCGCTGGCGCCCTGGCTGCTGGGCGCGCGGCTGCTGCAGTCGCTCGTGCACCTGGCCTCGACCAGCGCCCTCGCGATCAACCTGCGCTTCGCCGCCTTCACGGTGCAGATGGGCATCGCCCTGTGGTGGGTGCTGCAGCTGGGCCAGGCCTTCCTGGGCTGAGCCGGCTCAGGCGCGCGGCGGCCAGGCCTCCGCATCGATCACGTCCCGGTAGGCATGCCAGGCGGCGTAGGCCAGCCAGGGCATCAGCAGCACGAAGCCCAGGCAGGCGGTGGCGAACCCCAGCGCCGTGATCGCGGCGATCAGCCCCGCCCAGCACAGCGCCACGCCCTTGTTGCGCAGCACGGCGTTCACGCTGCTCAGGCCCGCGGTCACCATGTCCACGTCGCGGTCGGCCACCATCGGCAGCGAGAACGCGGCGACGGCGAAGGTGAGCGCCGCGAACACCGAGCCCGCGGCCGACCCTACCAGCAGGAATTCCCAGAGGCTGCGGGCATCGCCGGCCTGCATCGGCACGAAGGCGCTGACCATCATGCCGGCGCGCGACCACAGCATCAGGATCACCAACT
>JAYRTA010000355.1:0-2709 GCA_041919875.1 Arenimonas sp. | reverse complement strand
GGTGTCCGGCTGGGTGGGCGTGGCCACGCCGCTCGAGGCGGTCTCGTAGAACAGGTTCTCGCCCGCGGCCTGCAGGCCGCCCGAGTTGATGAAGGTGGCGAGCTGGATGGCGCCGATTTCCACCGGCGCGGTCTGCCCGGCCTGCAGCACGCTGACCGTGCCGTCCTTGCCGATGGTGATCGAGAGCGCGTCGGCGGGGATGTTGATGTTGTCGGCCAGGGTGTAACCGCTGGCGGTGACGACGTTGCCCTGACTGTCGAGCTGGAAAGCGCCGTCACGGGTGTAGGCGGTGGTGCCATCGGGCATGGCGACCTGGAAAAAGCCGTTGCCCTGCACCGCGACGTCGAGCGAGCCGCCGGTCTGCTGCAATGTGCCCTGGGTGAAGATGCGCTCGGTCGCCACCGGCTTGACGCCGGTACCGATCTGCAGGCCGCTGGAGATCTGCGTCTGCTGGGTCGACTGTGCGCCAGGCTGGCGGATGGTCTGGTAGAGCAGGTCCTCGAAGATCGCACGCTGACGCTTGAAGCCGTTCGTGGAGACGTTGGCCAGGTTGTTGGAGATCACGTCCAGCGAGGTTTGCTGGGCATCCAGCCCGGTACGGGCGGTCCACAGGGAGCGGATCATGATGGGTTCCTTTGCCTTGCGTTGCCGGGGCGGCAGGATTTGCCGTGCGGGGTTGGAATACCCAGCTGAAATTGCCGCCGTGCTGCCGCTTTTTCGATGGGATCAGTCTAGGCCGGTGCCGTCACCGACCATCCTGCGATAAGCAACGCAAAAACCGTGCTAATCGAAGCGGCCGGGTGCACAAGAAAGGCCGGGCGCCCCACGCAACCCGGCCCGCGCAGCCCGGCTCGGCAGGGAGCGCGCCTCGATCAGCCCTGGCCGCCGATGACCCGCGCGGCCGAGCGGTCGTTCTGCTCGGCGGTCGACAGCATGCGGGTCTGCATCTCGAACTGGCGGGCGAGCGAGATCATCTGCACCATCTGGTCGACCACGTTGACGTTGCTGCCCTCGAGATAGCCCCCGGCGACGCGCACATTGGGATCGACCGGCGCGGGCGCCCCGCCCTGCAGGCGGAAGAGGCCGTCGTCGCCACGCACCAGCTGCGCCTCGGGCGGATTCACCAGCTTGAGCTGCGCGACCACGCTGACCACACCCGGCTGATCGGGCTGCGAGGCCGAGACCGAACCGTCGGCACCGATGGTGATCTCGTTGTCGGGCGGGATCGTGACCGGCCCGCCGTCGCCCAGCACCGGCCTGCCGTCGCGCGTCTGCAGTACGCCGTTGGCGCTCACCGCGAGGCTGCCGTTGCGGGTGTAGGCCTCGCTGCCGTCCGGCATCTGCACCGCCAGCCAGCCTTTGCCGGCGAGCGCGACGTCGAAGGGCCGGCCGGTGAACTGCAGCGGCCCCTCGGTGAAGTCGTTGGCGACGCTGGCGTCGACCGTGAAGGCGCGCGTGCGCAGCGCCTCGGTCTGCACCTCGACCGCGCGCAGCTTGTGCAACTCTGCGCGGAAACCCGTGGCGTCGACGTTGGCGAGGTTGTGCGCGACCGCCGCCTGCTGGTCCATGGTGCCCTTGGCGCCGGTCATCGCGGTGTAGATCAGGCGGTCCATCGCTGGCCTCTCGTGTCAGGCGGGTTTCAGGATCAGCGCAGGTTCACCAGGGTCTGCAGGACCTGGTCCTGCGCCTTGATGGATTGCGCGTTGGCCTGGTAGTTGCGCTGCTGCACGATCATCTGCACCAGCTCGTTGGTGAGCTCCACGTTGGCGTCCTCGATCATGCCCGCCGAGACCACGCCCGCGACCCCCTCGCCGGCCTTGGACGGCGCAGTGAGGCCGGATTCGGTGGTCGCTTCCCAGAAGTTGTTGCCGATCGACAGCAGCGCGTTCGGATTGCGGAAGGTCTGCAGCGCGAGCTGGGCGAGTTCGCGCGTCTCGCCATTGGTGTAGCGACCGGTCACGATGCCGTCCCGCCCCACGCTGACTCCGGCGAGCTCGCCGCCGGTGTAGCCGTCCTGGGTGAGCTCGGTGATCAGGTAGGAGCCACCGATCTGGCGCATGTCGCTGAAATCGACGTGGAAACGGATGCGGTCCGCACCCGGCGTGTAGGAAGCCGGGATCGCCAGCGGATTCGCAGCCGTCGGCCCGACGATGGGCGTGTTCACCGTACCCTTCTCGTTGAAGGTCAGGCTCCAGATCACGCTCGGATCCTCGATCGAGCCATCGGTCCCGACCCCCAAGGGATAGCCGCCGTCCACGCTGGTGAAGACCTTCCAGGTGTTCTCGTTCGTGTTGACCGGATCGTTCGGGGTCGGGGTCACCTTGGCGAAGTAGTAGGTGAGCTCGTGCGACTTCCCGAGGCTGTCGTACGCCTTGATCGAGGTCGAGAAATTGTAGGTGCGCGCGTCCTGCCAGTTCTCGCCCGCAGGGAGCGGAAACGTGAAGGTCGAGCCGAACAGCTGTGGGTAGCGCTGGGCTGCGCTCAGGTCGTTCGCATCGAGGTTTCCGCCGATCTCCACCCGGCTGGTCGGCATGGGCTGGGAACCGACGATCGGCACCTGGACGTCCTTGAGGCCGCCGATCGGCGTGGGCAGGGCGCCCGGGGTGACCGGACTCTGGAAGCCCTTGAGCCTTTCGCCGGTGGGGGTGCGAATGAAACCCTCCTTGTCGAGCTCGAACTGGCCGTTGCGGGTATACACGTCTGGGCCGT
>JAYRTA010000354.1:0-2714 GCA_041919875.1 Arenimonas sp. | reverse complement strand
GGGGCCCCGGGGCCCGGGCCCGGGGCCGGGGCCGGGCCCCCGGGCCGCCTGCGTCGGCTGCAGCGGGGGCTGCGAAGGGCGCTGTTCGCCCTTCGCGAAGGCCGGTGACACCTGGGACCTGGCCTGCGGCGCCGGCGCATGGCAGGTCGGGCAGCGCGTGCGGATCGGCATCGAAGACTCCGACCTGCGCTCCCTTGCGCTGCGTGGCTACGGCACGGTCCTGGCCGGGCTGCTGCTCGGCGCCCTGGCGGGCCACGTGGTCGGCCTGGCCTGGGGCCGCCATGGCGACGCCCTGGTGGCGACGGGCCTGGTGCTGGGAACTTTGCTGTCCCTTCCGGCCTCAAAGCGCGCAACGCCCGAACCGCGCCTGCTCGGCCCCGCCGACCCGGCGCCGGGCCCCGCCCCCGGAGGAACCCAGGAATGAAGTTCGCGTCGCGCGCCGCGCTCTTGCTGTTTGCCGTTTCGTGCCTGCCGATCTCCCTCGTCCACGCCCAGGGCGCCGAGGGATCGGACGCCCCGGCGCCGGTGGTGGGCCTGCCCGATTTCACCCGGCTGGTCGAACGCGCCGGTCCGGCGGTGGTGAACATCGAGGCCATCCTGGGGGGCGAACCGGCGCCGACGCGCCAGGGCTCGTCCAGCTCGCCCAACCGTCGCGGCATGCCGATGCCGGAAGAGGAACTGCCGGAGATTTTCCGGCGCTATTTCGGCCAGCCGGGCGGGCCGATGCCCGAGGGCCCCGGGCCGCGCGGCGGACTCTCCCAGGGCAGCGGCTTCATCATTTCCGAGGATGGCTTCGTACTGACCAACCACCACGTGGTGGCCGGGGCCGACGACATCGTGGTGCGCCTGACCGACCGCCGCGAGCTCAAGGCCCGCCTGGTCGGCAGCGATCCGCTCTCCGATGTCGCCCTGCTCAAGGTCGAGGCCAGCGGCCTGCCGACCCTGGCCCTGGGCGATTCGCGCAACCTCAAGCCAGGGCAATGGGTGCTGGCGATCGGCTCGCCCTTCGGCTACGACCATTCGGTCACCGCGGGCGTGGTGAGCGGCGTGGGCCGGCGGTCGATGGATCCGAGCCAGCAGTACGTGCCCTTCATCCAGACCGACGCCGCGATCAACCGCGGCAACTCCGGCGGTCCGCTGCTCAATACCCGGGGCGAGGTCGTCGGCATCAACTCCCAGATTTTCTCGAACTCCGGCGGCTACATGGGCGTGAGCTTCGCCATCCCGATCGAAACCGCCATGAACGCCGTGCGCCAGCTGCGCGACACCGGCCGGGTGGTGCGTGGCCAGCTGGGCGTGCGTGTGCAGGACGTGGACCGTGACACGGCGGCCGAACTGGGCCTGGACCGGGCGGTCGGCGCGTTCGTGGCCGCGGTGGAGAACGACAGTGCCGCGGCCCGCGCCGGCATCCGGCCGGGCGACGTGATCCTGTCCTTCAACGGCAAGGAGGTCCTGCGTTCGTCCGACCTGCCGCCGATGGTGGGCGCGCTGGCGCCCGGCAGCCGGGCACGGGTGGCCCTGCTGCGCGACGGCGACCGCCGCGACCTGGTGGTCGTGCTGAGCGCCCTGGACCTGGCCGCCGGCGACGCCCCGGCACGCCCCGCGGCCCCGGCCGCGCCCGCGACCGATCCGCTGGGCCTCGCGGTGGAGGCGTTGACGGCGGCGCGTCGCGAGGAGCTGGGACTGGGCGCGGGCGAGGGTGTCCGCGTCGCCCGCGTCAGCGGCCTGGCCGCGCGCCACGCCGGCCCGGCGCCGGGCGACGTGATCCTGGAGGTCGGGGGCAAGCCGGTCGGCAGCCCCGCGGACTTCGCGCAGGCCGCCCGGGCCTACGGCAGCGGGGACGAGGTGCGCCTGCTGGTCCGCAATGCCCGCAGCACCGGCTTCGTCGGCTTCGTCGTGCGCTGACGCCCCGGCGCGGTTCCCGGGCCCCGGTTCCCGGCCACGGCGGCCGGTCCGGGGCCGTGGCTGTGCGATAATGCCGCGTTTTCGCCCGAGCACCGCCCGGACCCCATGCAGCAGATCCGCAATTTCTCCATCATCGCCCACGTGGACCACGGCAAGTCCACGCTGGCCGATCGCATCATCCAGCTCTGCGGCGGCCTCGAGGCGCGCGAGATGGAGGCCCAGGTGCTCGACTCGAACCCGATCGAGCGCGAGCGCGGCATCACGATCAAGGCGCAGTCGGTGTCCCTGCCTTACAAGGCGCGGGACGGACAGGTCTACCAGCTCAACTTCATCGATACCCCGGGCCACGTGGACTTCAGCTATGAAGTCAGCCGGTCGCTGGCCGCGTGCGAAGGCGCGCTGCTGGTGGTGGACGCCGCCCAGGGCGTGGAGGCGCAGTCGCCAACTGCTCCCCGGCGGTCGAGCAGGGCCTGGAAGTGGTGCCGGTGCTCAACAAGATCGACCTGCCGACCGCCGACACCGAGCGCGCCAAGGCCGAGATCGAGGCCGTGATCGGCATCGATGCCACCGATGCGATCGCGATCAGCGCCAAGACCGGCCTGAACGTCCAGGACGTGCTCGAAGCCATCGTCGCGCGCATCCCGGCGCCCAAGCCCGGCGACACCGACAAGCTGCAGGCGCTGATCATCGACTCGTGGTTCGACAACTACCTGGGCGTGGTCTCGCTGGTGCGCATCGTCCAGGGCGAGATCAAGCCCGGCGACAAGCTGCTGGTGATGTCCACCGGGCGCACCCACCAGGTGGACCAG
>JAYRTA010000353.1:0-2731 GCA_041919875.1 Arenimonas sp. | reverse complement strand
ACGCGCTCGAGGCGGGCGGGCCGCGCCTGTGGGGCATTCCCGCCGCGGCCGTCATCGCCGGCGTCGGTGCGTTCGGCGCCTTCCTGGCGGCCTGGCCCCGTCGCTGACGCACGCGCGTGGCCGTCGCCGCGCGCGGCCCGTGCGGCCGCCGCTTGATCGCTTCCCGGTCAGGGCGTGTGGCCGGACCAGGTCGGATAGCCGAGCGAGACCCAGCCCTGGATGCCTTCGTAAAGCACGGCCGTGTTCGTGAAGCCGTCCTCGCGCAGCCAGCGCACCACCGATTCGGCCGCGGCGCGCGGGCATTCGCAGTAGGCCACGATCCAGGTGCCGTCGCGCGGCAGCGCCCGCACGATCGCCTCGCGGTCGGCGTAGTACGGCACCGGCACCGAACCCTCGATGTTGGCCAGCTGCCACATGGACGTCACGCGGGTATCGAGCAGCACCATGCGCCGCTTTTCCCTCAGCGCCTTGTCGAGGTCCGCCGCCATCACGTGCAGGCCGTCGCGCAGGTCGAACACGGGGGTCTCGCCCTGCGGGTTGATCACCGCGTCGGCCAGCGCCGGCGGCGCGCGCAGCGGCCGGGTTTCCAGCGCCCAGCCGCCGCTGCGGCTGCGCAGGAAGGCCACCACCGCATCGATCTGCGCCGGCGCCAGCGTGTGCGCGAACGCCGGCATCGGCGTGCCCTCCCGGCCGTTCACGATGGCGTGGCGCAGGAAGGCGTCGGGCGTGAGCGCCAGCATCGCCTGGTTGCCCAGGGCCGTGCCGGTGCCGCCCTGGCCTTCGGCGCCGTGGCAGCTGGCGCATTCGGCCCCGTAGATCGCCGCGCCGGCCACCGCATCGCCCGGCACGGGCTCGGTGCCCAGGCGCAGCGCATCGACCCCGGCCTGCTCCCGGAGCCAGCGCACCAGGGTGATGACCTCGCGCCGGTCCATCGGCCCGCCCATCTCGTCGAGGTAGGCGCCCATCGGCGTGCCGGGCCGGCCGTACGCGATCGCCTCGCCCAGCACATAGGGAAACCCGCTGGCGATCAGCGAGGTCGAACGCAGCGAGGGCGCGTGGTCGTTGACGTGGCCCTGGCGGTCGTCGCCGTGGCACAGCGCGCAGTAGCGCTGGTAGTGGCCGGCCGCCGTCGCGGACTCCTCGGGCGTGAGCGCCGGAGGCGGGGTCTGGGCGCGGGCCGCGGGCAGCCAGGCGGCCGCCAGCAGCGCGAGGGTGGGCAGGACGAGGGCAGGCAGCGCGTGGCGCGACATGGCAGGGCCTCCGGTGGCGTGGCCACAGCATGCCACGAAGCCCGGCGCGGCCCGCCGACCGCCCCCGGCGCGTGCCCCGTGCCCCGTGGGACAATGCCGCCCATGCAGATCCTCCATGCCGACGAGCGCCTGGCCGTCGTGGACAAACCCGCGGGCCTGATGGTCCACGACAGCGCCCTGGCCCGCGGCGAGACCGACTTCGCCGCCGACCGCCTGCGCGAGCATTTCGGCAAGCCCGTTTTCCTGGTGCACCGGCTCGACCGCGCCACCAGCGGCTGCCTGCTGCTGGCCTTCGACCGCGAGGCGGCGTCCTTCCTGGGCAAGGCCCTGATGGCCGGCGAAGTGGACAAGGACTACCTCGCGGTCTGCCGCGGCTGGCCGGCGCCGGCCGCGGGCCGCATCGACCATCCGCTCGACGGCGGTCCCGGCAAGCCGGAGAAGAAACCCGCGCAAACCGACTACGAGACCCTGGCCACCGCCGAGGTGCCCTGGCCCAGCCAGCAGCATCCGAGCTCGCGTTATGCGCTGCTGCGCTGCTCGCCGGTGACCGGCCGCTTCCGCCAGATCCGGCGCCACCTCAAGCACCTGCACCACCACCTGGCCGGCGACTCGAGCCACGGCGATGGCCGCCACAACCTGGCCTTCCGCCAGCGCGGCGTGCACCGGATGCTGCTGCACGCCTGGCGCCTGCGTTTCCCGCACCCCGAAGATGCGCGACGGCGTGAGGTCGTCGCACCGCTTGACCCGGAATTCGCGCGTGCCCTGCAATTGTTGTCGATCGTGCCTCCGCCATGACCCTTGGCCCATGCCGGGCCCCCGGGGCCTTGGCATCGTCGCGCCGCCGTCCTCCTCCCCCAAGCAGGAAAACCCCATGCGTACCCTCGTGATTGCCCTGGCCCTGAGTCTGGCGCTGCCCCTCGCCGCGGAGGCGCAGCAGCGCCCGTCGGCGGCCGACCGGCAGTTCCTGGAATCGGAAACCTTCCTCGCCGCCCATCCCGACCTGCGTGATCGCCTCGCCGGCCTGCGCAACTACCAGAAGGGCGACTACGAATATGCGATGACGATCTTCCGCCGCGCCGCGCGCTACGGCGACAAGCCCTCGCAGGGCATGATCGCGGAGATGTACTGGATGGGCCGCGGCGTGCCGCAGGACCGCGCGATGGCCTACGTCTGGATGGACCTGGCGGCCGAGCGCGGCTTCCCGCTGATGATCCAGCAGCGCGAGAAATACTGGAACGAGTTGAGCGAGGCCGAACGCGCCCGCGCCGTCGCCGAAGGCGAGGCCATTTTCGCCGAGTACGGCGACGAGGTCGCCAAGCCGCGCCTGGCCAACGTGCTGCGCCGCGAGCGCCGCAACGTCACCGGCAGCCGCACCGGCTTCGTCGGCGCGCTCACCCTGATCATCCCCACGCCCAACGGCATGATGTCGATCAACCCCAAGGACTACTTCGACGAGAAGTACTGGGATCCCGAGCAGTACA
>JAYRTA010000352.1:0-2731 GCA_041919875.1 Arenimonas sp. | reverse complement strand
CTCGCACGCGACCCCGACCATCCGCGCGCCCGCAGTGGCCTGGCGGCGGTGCGCACCGCCGCCGTGCGCCGCGCACGCGAAGCGGTGCTCAAGGGTGATGTGGAATCCGCGAGGCGCGACCTTGCCCTGGCCCAGGCCATGGCGGCACCGGCCTCCGACCTGGCGGACATCGAGGCCGGCCTGCGCCGCGGCAGCGCCGAGGAAGAGGCCATCGCCGACCTGCTCGCCCGTGCCCGGGCAGCGCATCTGGCCGGGCAGGCCGATGGCCCCGACGGCGCGCTCGCGCTGTACGCGCAGGTGCTCGCCCGCCAACCCGACAGCGCGCTGGCGCTCGACGGCCGGCGCGAGCTGCTCTCGGGCTGGTTGGTCCAGGCCGAAGACATGCTCCAGGCCGGCGACCTGGAAGCCGCGGCCGCGGAAGTGGCCCGGGTGGTATCGGTGGACCCCGGCCACCTCGGCCTGCCGCCGCTGCAGGCGCGCCTGGGCGAAGCCCTGTCCGGCCGGCAGGCGGCGATCGAGGCCGAATTGGCGGCGGCGCAGTCGGCCCTGCAGTCAGGGCAGCCCGAGCAGGCGCTGGCCGCCTTCCAGCGTGCGCTGGCCCTGCAGCCCGCGTCGGCGGCGGCTGCCGCCGGCCTGGACGAGGCCGTGGCGGCCCTGGCCCAGCGGGCGGCGCGGGCCGCCGCGGAATTCGATTTCCCCGCCGCCGCCGCCGACCTGGCGCTGGCGCGCGCCGCACGGCCCGATCACCCCGGCATCGAAGTGGCCGAACGCCAGCTACAGCAGTCGCGCCAGGCGCAGGCCGACATCCCGGCGGGCTGGCAAAAGGGCGAGCGGATGCATGCGCTGCTGCACCAGGCGCGCGAGGCGATGCGCCGCGGCGATTTCATCGAACCCCCGGGCGCCAGCGCCTGGGACCGCATCCAGGTCGCGGCTGCGCTGGCGCCGGGCGATCCGGCCGTGGCCGAGGCCCAGGGCGAATACGAACGGCGCGCCCGCGCCTGTTTCGAGGACGAACTGGCGGGCAACCGGCTCAGCCGCTCGCAGGCCTGCCTCGATGCGCTGGAGGCGCGCAGCGGCCTGCAATCGGCCGAGCGACGGCGCCTGGCCGATCGCTGGCTGGCGTTCGCCGAAGAGCGGCTGGGCGCCAACGAACTCGACCTGGCGCGGCGCGCCCTCGCCGCCGCCCGCGCGCTCGACCCGGCCCATCCGCTGCTCGAGACCCTGGCCGAACGCCTGGCGCGCGCCGGCGGCTGAGCGCGCTCAGCGCGGGCGCAGCGAGGCCAGCAGCTCGCGCAGCGGCTGGCGCACCACCTCGGGGGAAAAGTGCCGGCGGGTGTTTTCCAACCCGCCCTGCGACAGCCGCGCCCACAGGGCTTCGTCGCCGTACAGGCGCAACACCGCCCGGGCGAAGGCCTCGGTGTCGTCGGCGACCAGGGCGTCCTCGCCATCGCGCAGGTGCATGCCCTCGACCGCGCAGCCGGTGGCGACCACCGGCAGGCCTTGCGCCAGCGCCTGGTTGACCTTGCCCTTCACGCCCGCGCCGTAGCGCAGCGGCGCCACCGCGATGCGTGCGCCCGCCAGCCGCGGGCCCAGGTCGGGCACGTAGCCGTGGAAGACCACGCCCGGTTCGCGCCCGAGCGCCTCGACCTCGGGCGGCGCATCGCCGCCCACCAGGTGCAGGAAGATTTCCGGCGCCTGCGCCCGCACGCGCGGCAGGATCTCGCGCACCAGCCAGGTGGCCGCGTCCACGTTGGGCGGATGCCGGTAGCTGCCCACGAACAGCAGGCCCTCGCGCGCCGACCACGGCGGGCCCGCGCCGGCGGCGGCTTCGTGGATGTTCGACACCACCTGCACGCGCGCCTCCGGGGCCTCGGCCGCCAGCAGGGCCTGCTCGGCCGCGCTCACCACCCAGGTGGTGTCGGTGGCCTCGATCAGGGCCAGCTCGATGCGCCGGGTGCGGTCGGCGGCGCGCTGCTTGGCCGGGTCGCCGGACAGCTCGGCCTCGCGCTGTTCGCGCAGGTGGTGCAGGTCGACGGTGTCGAAGACCACGTGCGCGCGTGGCGCGTGCGTGCGCAGCAGCGGCAGCAGCGGCGAGAGCACGTAGTGGCGGCTGCCGATCACCAGGTCGAAGCCGGCGCCCTCGGCTTCGATCCAGCCCGGCACGTCGTGCAGCCAGGGGTACCACCAGCACTCGATGCCCGCCTGCTGCAGGGCTTCGGTGTAGGCCGCGTCATGCATCCGGTTCTCGGGGAAAAAGGCCACCGAGCAGCCTTCCTCGCGCAGCAGGCGCAGCAGCGCCGCCATGCGGACCGAGCCCGAGTCCCGGTCGGGCGTGGGCGTGCAGGCATCGAGCACCAGCACGCGATGCGGATCGCGATGGCGGGCGGCGCGATGCGCAGGGGTGCCGGGCGCCGGGTGTTCGCGCGCGAGCACCTCGCGCCAGCGCTCGAGGAACTTGCCGTGGTTCACCGCCTGCCAGGCCTTCACGCCGGTCGTGATGTCGGTGCCCGAGCTCACCCCTTCGTGGTGCACCACCACCGAGGCCGGCTGGTAGCGCACCTTCATGCCCAGCTGGCGCACGCGCATCGCCAGGTCGGTGTCCTCGTAATAGGCCGGCGCATAGTGCGCGTCGAAGCCGCCCAGGCGCTGGAACAGCGGGCGGGGCAGGGCGATCGCCGCGCCCGAGCAGTAGTCGACTTCGCGCACGTGGTTGTAGCGCGGGTGCGCCGGG
>JAYRTA010000351.1:0-2731 GCA_041919875.1 Arenimonas sp. | reverse complement strand
GGATCTTGCCGATGTCGCACTTGCCCGGCTGCTCGTCGGTATCCACCACCACCTCGCCCTTGCGGCCGGCGACCGTGACCGGGGTGATCTCGGCCTGGAAGGCGCCCCCGGCCACGGCGGCCTGGGCCCGGCGCACGGACTCGGCCGCGAAGGCGTCCTGGTCGGCCCGGGTAAAGCCGTACCTTTCGGCGCACAGCTCGCCGAACACGCCCATGGCCTGCTTGTCGTAGGGGTTGGTCAGGCCGTCCCAGGCCATGTGGTCGAGCATCTCGGCGCTGCCGAACTTGATGCCCGTGCGCGACCCGTTGAGCAGGTGCGGGGCGTTGGTCATGGATTCCATGCCGCCGGCCACGACCACGCGGGCCGACCCGGCCCGGATCATGTCCGCGCCCAGCATCAGGGCCTTCATGCCCGAGCCGCAGACCTTGTTGATGGTGGTGCAGCCGGCCTTGGCCGGGATGCCGGCGCCCAGGGCGGCCTGGCGCGCGGGCGCCTGGCCCAGGCCGGCCGGCAGTACGCAGCCCATGATCACCTCATCGACCTGGTCGGCGGCCAGGCCGGCATGCTCGAGCGCGCCCCGGATCGCCGCCTGGCCCAGGACCGGGGTCGGCACGCCGGTGAACTGGCCCAGCAGGGCTCCGATGGCGGTGCGCTTGGCACCGGTGATGACGACCTTGGACATGGGGGCTCCGGGGTGGTTTCGGGAAAGCCGCGATTATATGCGCCGCCCCCGCCCCGCGTAGGAGCGGCTTCGGCCGCGGCCCTTCCGATCCCGCCCCGGGCAGGAGCGGCCTCCGCCGCGACCCGTCCGATCCCGTTGGCGCGGGGCCGATTCCAAGGGCCTGGCTTTATGGTTCCGTCCGGGTCCGCGTGGCCGGGGACGGGGTGGGCCGCGCCCGAAGGCGCCCCTGGGGGCCCGGGCTCAGGCCTTGCCGTCGAAGAGCTCGCGGCCGATCAGCATGCGGCGGATCTCGTTGGTGCCGGCGCCGATGGCATAGAGCTTGGCGTCGCGCAGGATCCGGCCGGTGGCGTATTCATTGATGTAGCCGTTGCCGCCCAGGGCCTGGATGGCCTCCAGCGCCACCTGCACGGCGGCCTCGCTGGCATGCAGCAGGCAGGCGGCGGCGTCCACGCGGCTGGCGTGGCCGGCGTCGTAGTCGCGGGCCACCTGGTAGGCGAAGGCGCGGCTGGACTGCAGCGCGGTGTACATGTCGGCGATCTTGCCCTGCATCAGGCCGAAGGTGCCGATGGCGGCGTCGAACTGCTTGCGTTCGCGCACGTAGGGCAGGGCGATGTCGAGCGCGGCCTGCATCAGGCCGATCGGGCCGCCGGTGAGCACCAGGCGCTCGGTGTTCAGGCCGCGCATCAGCACCTTCACGCCCTGGTCCACCTCGCCCAGCACGTTTTCCGCCGGGATCTCGCAGTCCTCGAACACCAGCTCGCAGGTGTTCGAGCCGCGCCTGCCCAGCTTGTCGAGCTTCTGGGCGGTGGAGAAGCCCTTCATGCCCTTCTCGACCAGGAAGGCGGTCATGCAGCGGCTGCCCGCCTCCTTGCCGGCGGTGCGCATGTAGACGATCAGCACGTCGGCCTCGGGGCCGTTGGTGATCCACATCTTGTTGCCGTTGGCGAGCCAGCCGCCGTCGCGCCGCTCGGCGCGGCAGCTCATCGAGCCGACCACGTCGGACCCGGCGCCCGGTTCGCTCATCGCCAGCGCGCCCTTGAGCTCGCCGCTGCACAGGCCGGGCAGGTACTGGCGGCGCTGCGCCTCGGTGCCGTTGGCGAACAGGTTGGCCACGCACAGGTTCGAATGCGCGCCGTAGCTCAGGCCCACCGAGCCGGAGGCGCGGGAGATTTCCTCCATCGCCACCAGGTGCGCCAGGTAGCCCATCCCGCTGCCGCCGTACTCGGCGGGCACGGTCATGCCCAGCAGGCCCAGTTCGCCCAGCTTGGGCCACAGGTCCTGCGGGAAGGCGTTGTCGTGGTCGATCTGCGCGGCCCGCGGCGCGATCTCCGCCTCGGCGAAGCGGCGGACCGCCTCGCGCAGCGCGTCGAGATCTTCACCCAGCGGGAAACAGCGCATTCACGACTCCGTAGGTTGGTGGCGCGGCAGGAACGGGCTCAGGCCCAGGGCCAGGGTGCCTTACTCCCTGGCACGGGGAGGTCAACGACGGGCGCGGGGCCAGGAACATGGAACCTGACCCCGTTTTCAGGCGGCTCAGTTGCCGCGGCGGCCCTGGAAGCGGGGGGCGGCGGCGCCCAGGTGCGGCAGGCGCAGCTTGCCGATGGCGCTGATGCGTTCTTCGGCCATGCGGTCGGCGGCCTTGTAGGTCGGGATGCCGTCGCGCTGGGAGATCTCGAAGATCCGGCCCAGGTTGTAGTAGATGGTGCGCATCATGCGCATGGCGCGCTCGCGGTTGTAGCCGTCGATCTCGAGCGAGACGTTCATCAGGCCGCCGGCGTTCACCGCGTAGTCGGGCGCGTAGAGGATGCCCTTGCGGGTCAGCTCGTCGCCGATCTCGTTGTTGGCCAGCTGGTTGTTGGCCGCGCCGCAGATGACCTGGCACTTCAGGCGCGGCAGGGTCTTCTCGTTGACGGTGCCGCCCAGGGCGGTCGGCGAATAGACGTCGGCGTCCACGTCGTAGATGTCGTCCAGGCCCACGGCCTCGCAGCCGAACTCGTCCACCGCGCGCTGCACGGCGTCCTTGTTGATGTCGGTGACGAAGACCTTGGC
>JAYRTA010000350.1:0-2733 GCA_041919875.1 Arenimonas sp. | reverse complement strand
CGATGGCCTCCTCGAAACCGTGGTCGCTGGCCAGGAAGGCGGCGATGCAGCGCGGGTCGTTGGCTTCCTCGTCGGTGGTGAACAGGAAGGCGGCGTCGCCGGTGGAGGCCTGCGCGGCGGCGACCAGGGCCGCGGCGGCACCCTTGATGTCGCAGGCGCCCAGGCCGATGGCGCGGTCGGACGTCACTCGCAGCACGTGCGGATCGGCGCGCCAGCCCGGCGAAGACGGCACCGTATCCAGGTGCACGTTGAACACGCGCTTCGGGTTGCCGCGCACGGCCAGCATGGACACCGCGCCGGCGCCGTGGTCGGTCACGCGCACGTCGAAGCCCGGCAGCCGGGCGCGCAGGTAGTCGAAGATGCCGCCGGTGCCGATCTCGCGCGGCGGATTGCGCGTATCGAAGGCGACGAGCGCTTCGAGGTGTCTCAGTACATCCTGCAGCATGTCCATTTCCCTGCATTCACCGTAGGAGCGCCTTCAGGCGCGATCCCCTTGGCCCCGCCCGTCGCGCCTGAAGGCGCTCCCACGGGGGTCAGCGCTGGTTGACCTCGGCCCAGAGCGTGCTGGACATGCCGAACAGGCGGATGAAGCCCTCGGCCTCCTCCACGCCCCAGTCGGCCGACTGCGCGTAGGTGGCGCCCTTGGCGTTGAGCAGGTGCGGCGAGCGCACGGCGATCGCGTCCACCTTGCCGCCTTCGGTCTGCAGCACCACTTCGCCGTTCACGCAGGTCTGGCTGGAGCGCAGGAAGGCCTCGAGGTCGGTCTTGAGCGGGTCGTTGTAGAAGCCCTCGTACACCAGCTCCACCCACTTGCGCGCGACTTCGGGCTTGAAGCGGTTCTGGTGCTTGGTCAGCACGGCTTCCTCGAGCGCGCGGTGGGCGGCGAGCAGCGCGGCCAGGCCCGGCGCTTCATAGATGATGCGGCCCTTCAGGCCGATCGTCGTGTCGCCGGTGTACAGGCCGCGGCCGACGCCGTAGGCGGCGAACAGGCCATTGAGCTTGGCCAGCAGGGCCGCGCCATCCATCGCCTGGCCGTCGAGCGCCACCGCCTCGCCTTGCTCGAAGGTGAGCGTCACGCGCAGGGGTGCGGCCGGCCACTCGGCGCGCGGCTTGCACCAGCCGCGGGCGCCCTCGCCCGGGATCTCCCACTTGTCAATCTCGCCGCCGGACAGGGTCACGCCCAGCAGGTTTTCGTTGATCGTGTAGCGCTTCTGCTTGGCGCGCACTTCAAAGCCGTGCTCTTCGAGGTAGGCCTGCTCGTAGGCGCGGGTCTGGGTGTGTTCCTTCTGGATCTCGCGGATCGGCGCAATGATGCGGTAGTCACCGGCCGCCTTCACCGCCAGGTCGAAGCGCACCTGGTCGTTGCCCATGCCGGTGCAGCCGTGCGCGATCGCATTGGTGCCCAGTTCGGCGGCGCGCCGGAGCGCCGCGTCAACGATGAGGTAACGATCGGACACCAGCAGCGGGTACTGGCCCTGGTAGCCCTCGCCGGCCATCACGAAAGGCTTCACGAAGCCGGCCCAGATCGCCGGCCGCCCGTCCACGGTGACGTGGCTGGCCGCGCCCAGCTCGGCCGCGCGTGCCTCGATGTAGGCCCGCTCCTCGGCGTCCACGCCGCCGGTGTCGGCGAACACGGTGTGCACGGCCCAGCCGCGCTCCTTCAGCCACGGAATGCAGAAGCTGGTGTCGAGGCCGCCGGAGAAGGCGAGGACGATGTTCTTGTCAGTCATTGCTGTTGTTCCTGGAAAGCCCCTCTCCCCCGGGAGAGGGGTTGGGGAGAGGGTTACTGGTGCGCCAATGCCGCCATCACCGCCTTCTGCACATGCAGCCGGTTCTCTGCTTCCTCGATCGCGATGCAGGCCGGCGAATCCATCACGCCATCGGTGGCCTTCACGTTGCGCCGCAGCGGCAGGCAGTGGCTGAACACGCCGTTGTTGGTCATCGCCATCTTGGCCTCGTCGACGATGAAGTGCTTGTGCGCGTCGCGGATCGGCTTTTCCTGGTCCCAGCGGCCGAAGTACGGGATGGCGCCCCAGCTCTTGGCGTACACCACGTCGGCGCCGGTGTAGGCATCGGCGATGTCATGGCTGATGCGGAAGGATCCGCCCGCCTCGGCCACGTTCTCGCGCGCCCAGCCCAGGTAGCGCTCGTCGAGCGCGTACTCCGGGGTCGGGCACAGCAGGGTCACGTCCATGCCCATCCGCGTGGCGATGGTCAGCGCGGAGTTGGCGACGGCGGTGTTGAGCGGCTTGGGGTGGTAGGTCCAGGTCAGCACGTATTTCTTGCCGCGCAGGTCGCTGGTGCCGAAGTGCTCCTGCAGGGCCAGCGCATGCGCCAGCTCCTGGCAGGGGTGGGTGATGGTCTCGAGGTTGATCACCGGCACCGTCGAGTACTTCGCGAAGGCGCGCAGTACCTTGTCCTCGCGGTCCACCGTCCAGTCCTGGAACTTCGGGAAGGCGCGCACGGCGATCAGGTCCACGTAGCGCGCCAGCACGCGCGCGACTTCGGCGATGTGCTCCTCGGCCTCGCCGTCCATCACCGTGCCCAGCTCGAACTCGATCGGCCAGGCGTCCTTGCCCGGGGCCAGCACGATGGCGTGGCCGCCCATCTGGAAGGCGCCGAGCTCGAAGCTGGTGCGGGTGCGCAGGGAGGGATTGAAGAAGACCAGGGCGATGGACTTGCCCTTGAGCTGGTCGCCGATCGGGCGGCGCTTGAAGGCGGCGGCGTCGGCCA
>JAYRTA010000349.1:0-2734 GCA_041919875.1 Arenimonas sp. | reverse complement strand
CCCTGCAGCGCCTGCTGGCGCTGGGCCTGCACGACAGCTACCGCCTGCACCACGCCGAAGGCGGTGTCTTCAGCTGGTGGGACTACCGCGCGGCCGGCTTCCGCCGCAACCTCGGCCTGCGCATCGACCTGTGCCTGGTCAGCGACGCCCTGCGCGATCGTTGCACGGCCGCCAGCGTCGACCGCGACCCCCGCACCTGGGACCGCCCCAGCGACCACGCCCCCGCCCTCGTCCACCTCGCCCCATAAATGGGGTCAGACGTTATTAACGCTTCAAGCGCACGATTCAATCGTTAATGTCGTCTGACCCCATTTTGTGGAGGCAGCGGGCTAGGAAGGACTCGGCGGTGCGGTAGCGGTGCAGGGCGTCTGTGCCCGACAGGCCGTGCTTGGCGCCGGGGTAGGTCATCAGCTCGAAGGGGGTGCCGCGCTTCTGCAGCTCGGCCATCAGCTTCGTGGAATTGGTGAACAGCACGTTGTCATCGGCCATGCCGTGCACCAGCAGCAGCGGCGAGCGCAGGCCGTCGAGGTGGGTGAACACCGAGGCCTCGCGGTAGCCGTCCGGATTGGACGCCGGGTGGTCCATGTAGCGCTCGGTGTAGTGCGTGTCGTAGAGCGCCCAGTCGGTGACCGGCGCGCCGGCCATGCCGCAGGCGTAGCGGTCGCTGCCCTTGGCCAGCAGCATCAGGCTCATATAGCCGCCATTGGACCAGCCGTGCACGGCGATGCGGGACGCGTCGACCCAGGGCTGGGCGCGCAGGAAGTCCACGCCGGCGAACTGGTCCTCGACCTCCACCGTGCCCTGGCGCCCGTAAAGCGCGCCGCCGAAGGCCGCGCCGCGCCGAGGCGTGCCGCGGTTGTCCAGCGAGAACACCACGTAACCCCGCTGCGCCAGGTACTGGTTGAACAGCGCGTCGGCGCGCCCCGGCCAGGCCCGCGTCACCGTCTGCGCCGCCGGCCCGCCGTACACGTAGACGACCACCGGGTACTTCTTCGCCGGATCGAAATCCGCCGGCTTGACCACGCTGTAGTGCAGCACCTCGCCGCTGGCGGCGCGCAGGGTGCCGAACTCCGGCACGCGGTGCGCGTCGCGGAAGGCGGCGTAGGGATGCGACGGATCGGCCAGGTCGTTGGCCACCAGCGTCGCCAGCTTCGTGCCGTCGGCGCGGAGCAGCTCGGTCTGCGGCGGCGTGGACGGGTTCGACCACAAGTCCACGAAGACCGCCGCATTGGCGCTGAACGTCGCCTCGTGCATGCCCGGCGCGGCGGTGAGCCGGCGCGGCTCGCCGCCGGCCAACGGCACCGCGTAGACGTGCTTCTCCAGCGGCGAATCCTTCGTGCCGGCCACGAAGGCCAGGCCGGCGGCCTCGTCCACGCCCAGCAGCGCGTCCACCACCCATTCGCCCGAGGTCAGCGCGCGCAGCGGCTGGCCGTCCGGCGCGTGCAGGTAGAGGTGTTCGAAGCCACTGCGCTCGGAGATCCACAGGAAGCTGCCGTCGCCCAGGAAGCGCAGGCCGTCGTGCAGCGGCACCCAGGTGGCCGAGGTCTCGGTGAGCAGCACGCGCTGGCGGCCGCTGGCCACCTCCGCCTCGACCAGCTCCAGCCGCCGCTGGTCGCGCGACTGGCGCTGGAAGGTCAGCAGGCCGGGCGCACGCCACTGCACGCGCGGCAGGTAGACGTCGGTCTCGCGGCCGAGGTCCACGTCGGTGACGCGCAGGTTCGCCGGTGCGTCCACGCCCGGCGCGCCGGCCTGCATCGTCGCCAGGTCCGCCACGTGCAGCGTGATACGCACGTTGGCTTCGCCGGCCGCGGGGTAGCGCTGGTCGATGATCTCGGTGCGGTCCGGATAGACCTCCGGGCGGCGGCGCACCGGCACCGGCGACTCATCGATGCGCGTGAACGCCACCGCGGCGTCGTCCGGCGCGAACCAGTAGCCCGTGTGCCGCCCCATTTCCTCGTCGGCGACGAACTCGGCGACGCCATTGCCGATCACCCCGCTGCCGTCGGTGGTGAGCTGGAGCTCGCGGCCCGTGGCCAGGTCGATCACCCACAGGTTGCGCTCGCGCACGAATCCCACGTACTTGCCCTTCGGCGACACCTTCGGGTCGGTGGCGAAGCCGGTGCCCGAGGTCAGCTTGCGCACGGGGTCGGCCACGCCGGGGCGCAAGTCATAGAGGTAGAGCTCGCCGCCGAGCGGGAACAGCAGGCGCTGGCCATCCGGCGCCCACTGGTATTCGACGATGCCGCGGAAGGCGGCGATGCGCTGGCGCTCGCGCCGCGCCTTCTCCTCGTCGCTCAGCACTTCCTCGCCGGGCAGCACGACGCGCGAATCCACCAGCAGCCGGGTCTGGCCGCTGGCGACGTCGTATTCCCACAGGTCGAGCTGGAAACGATCATCCTGCTTGCCGCGCAGGAAGGTGACGCGCGCGCCGTCGGGCGAGATTGCCGGCTTCACCAGCGTCGGCCCCGACAGCGGCGTCGGCCCGGTGATGGCCTCGAGCGTGAGTTTCTCGGCAAGGGCGGCGGGGGCAAGGGTCATGGCGGCGATCAGCAGCAGGGTGCGCATGCGGGAGGTCTCAGGCGAGGTAGCCGCCGTCCACCGGCAGGCAGGCGCCGGTGAGGTAGGAGGCGGCGGGCGAAGCGAGGAAAAGCACGGCCGGCGCGATCTCCGAGGGCTGCGCCACCCGCGCCATCGGGATCAGGCGCAGCATCACGTCCATGATCTTCGGGTTGCC
>JAYRTA010000348.1:0-2766 GCA_041919875.1 Arenimonas sp. | reverse complement strand
GGCGGGAGAAGTCGTCGCGGCGCATGCGGCGCAGTCGGGTATGCGGGAAAGGCATGGTGGCTACCGGCGGAAGATGCGGCGGCCATGATACGCCCGGCGGCGGCGCGGCTAAGATTCCGCCATGCCCGCGCCCCGCCCCCTGCCCACCGCCGCCCGCGCCTGCCTGGCCGGGCTGGCGCTGCTGGCGGCCGCCTGCTGGCTGGGCCCGTGGCTGCTGGACCTGCCCGACCCGCACCGGCCGCACTGGGAGGCTCTCTCGGCCGCGCCCGGCGCCGCCTCCGGGCACTGGCTGGGCACCGATGCCATCGGCCGCGACGTGCTGGCGCGCACGCTGGCCGGCGGCCGCCTGTCGCTGGCACTGGGTGCCTTCGCCACCGCGATCGCCCTGGCCCTGGGCCTGGCCTGGGGCGCGGCGGCCGGCTATGCCGGCGGCGCGGTCGAGCGGGTGATGGTGCGGGTGCTGGACGTGCTCTCGGCGCTGCCCTTCCTGCTGATCGTGATCCTGCTGCTGGCGCTGTTCGGGAGGTCGCCGCTGCTGCTGCTGGGTGCGATCGGCGCCTACGTGTGGATCGACCTGGCGCGCGTGGTGCGTTCGGAAGCCGCGCGCCTGCGCGAGGCGCCCTTCGTGCTGGCCGCACGCGCCGCCGGCGCCCGCGCCGACCAGGTGCTGCGCTGGCACCTGCTGCCCAACCTGATGCCGCTGGCCCTGGTCTACCTGGGCCTGATCCTGCCCCAGGCGATCCTGGTCGAAAGCTTCCTGGGCTTCCTGGGCCTGGGCCTGGACGAGCCCGCGGCGAGCCTGGGCACCCTGCTCGGCGAAGGCGCGCAGGAAATGGACACCGCGCCCTGGGCGCTGGCGGTCCCGGCGCTGTTCCTGGTGGCGGTGCTGGCGGCGTTCCAGTTCCTGGGCGACGCGCTGCGCGACTGGCTCGACGTGCGCGGGGCCGCCTGAATGCGCGCCCCCGTCACCGCCCTGCGCGTGCGCGGACTGCGGGTGCAGGCGGGCACGACGCCCCTGCTGGGGCCGCTGGACCTCGACCTCGCGCCCGGCGAGTGCCTGGGCCTGGTCGGCGAAAGCGGCAGCGGCAAGAGCCTGACCGTGCTGGCCCTGCTCGACCTGCTGCCGCCCGGTCTGCGGGCGCAGGGCGAGCTGCAGGTCGCACGCGGCGACGCCACCGATGCGATCACGCTGGGCACGCCCGCCCATCGCGCCCTGCGCGGTGGCGTGCTGGCCTGGATGCCGCAGGACCCGCAGGCCAGCCTGCATCCGCTGCGCACGGTCGGCGCCCCGCTCGACGAAGCGTTGCGGCTGCATCGTGGCCTCGACCGCCGCGCGGCCCGTGCGGCCACGCACGACCTGCTCGCTTCGCTGCAGCTGCCGCAGCCGGAGGCCCTGCGGGAACGCTTCCCGCACCAGCTCAGCGGCGGCCAGCGCCAGCGCGTGCTGCTGGCCCTGGCCCTGGCCGGCCAGCCCACGCTGCTGATGGCCGACGAACCGACGTCGGCGCTCGACCCGCGCCTGGCCGAAGAGGCCCTGCAGCTGCTGGCGCGCATCCGCCGCGAACATGGCACCGCGGTGTTGCTGGTCAGCCACGACCTGCCGCAGGTCGCCCGCCACGCGCAGCGGCTTGCCGTGCTGCGCCGGGGCGAGGTGGTCGAACAGGGCGCGGCCGCCGACGTCTTCGCCCGGCCGCGGCACGACTACACGCGCGAGCTGCTGGCCGCCGCGCGCCTGCCGGCGCCGGAACCGGCCGCGCCCGGCCCGCGCCTGGTCGACATTTCGCAGTTGCAGGTGCGATATCCGCGCGCCGTCGCGCCCGCCGTCGACGGTGTTTCGCTGGCCCTGCACCGGGGCGAATGCCTGGTGCTGCTGGGCGAAAGCGGCAGCGGCAAGTCCAGCCTCGGCCGGGCCCTGCTGCGCCTGGCGCGCGGGGGCGTGCAGGGCCGCGTCCTGCTGGATGGCGAGGACCTGCTCGGCGCCGGCCGCGCGCAACTGCGCCAGCTGCGGCGCCGCATCGGCGTGGTGTTCCAGGATCCCTATGCCTCGCTCGACCCGCGCCTGCGCGTCGAAGCCCTGGTCGCCGAGCCGCTGCGCATCCACGGCCTCGGCGACGCCGCCGCGCGCCGCGCCCGCGTGGCGCAGCTGCTGCCCGCCGTCGGCCTCGACCCGGGCCTGGCCACGCGCTACCCGCACCAGCTCAGCGGCGGCCAGCGCCAGCGCGTGGCGATCGCCCGTGCCCTGGCCACCGACCCGGAGCTGCTGGTCTGCGACGAAGCGGTGTCGGCGCTCGACGCCCACCACCGCGCCGGCGTCCTGGCCTGGCTGGGCCGGCTCAAGCGAGAACGCGACCTGGACCTGCTGATCATCAACCACGACCTGGACGCGGCCCGCGCCCTGGGCGACCGGGTCGCGGTGATGGCCGACGGGCGGCTGCGCGCCTGCGGCCCGGCGGCCGCCGTGCTGGCCGGAGGGGCCGCGACCGGCTGATACACTCGGCCCTGCCCCGGGGAGGGGGAGGTCCGTACCGCATGTCCACGCCGTCGCCACAGCCCAGCGCGCCCGTGCCCGCCGCGCCTCCGCGCGCGCGCGAGCCGGACGTGGCCGCGCTGCAGGCCGAGATCGAACGGCTGCGGGTGGATGTCGAGCGCCTGGGCCGGGCCGAGCGCCTGCAGCGCGCCCTGTTCGCCATCTCCGACCTGGCCAGCTCCGGCCAGGACACGGCCAAGGTGCTGCAGGGCCTGCACGAGATCGTCGGCCGGCTGATG
>JAYRTA010000347.1:0-2767 GCA_041919875.1 Arenimonas sp. | reverse complement strand
GGGCAAGGTGTTGGCGGTCCTCACGCCGCGCCTGGCCGGCCAGGCCGACATGGGCCTGGTCTCCCGGCTCGTCAAGAAATCCCTCGCCGGCTGATGCAGTGGTCTTTTGGCCACGGATCCACGCGGCAAAAGGCACTGGAAAAAAGGGCATGCTAGGCGGGCATGGGACGGATACCGGACGCGTTCATCGATGAGCTGCTGGCCCGCACCGACATCGTCGAGGTGGTGGCGTCGCGCGTCCCGCTGAAACGCCAGGGCCGGGAGTACTCGGCGCGCTGTCCCTTCCACGACGAACGCTCGCCCTCGTTCACGGTGTCGCCGACCAAGCAGTTCTACCACTGCTTCGGCTGCGGGGCGCACGGCACCGCCATCAGCTTCCTGATGAACTACGACCGGCTCGAGTTCCTCGACGCGGTCGAGGAACTGGCCAAGCGGGCCGGCGTCGAGGTGCCGCGCGATACCCGCCAGCGCAACGAGAGCGGCGATTCCAAGGACCTCTACGCGGCGCTGGACGCGGCGGCCCGCTACTTCCAGCAGCAGCTGGCGTCGGCCGTGCAGGCCCGCGCCTACCTCGACCGGCGCGGCGTGGACGCCGACGTGCGCGCGCGCTTCGGCATCGGCTACGCCCCCGATGGCTGGGAAGGCCTGAAGTCGGCGCTGGGCACCGACGAGCGCCGGCTGGCGCTGCTGGAGAAGGTCGGGCTGTTCTCGCGCAACGACGCCGGCCGCGTGTACGACAAGTTCCGCGACCGCGTGATGTTCCCGATCCACGACCGCCGCGGCCGCGTGATCGCCTTCGGCGGCCGGATCGTTCCTGGCGATCGTCCTGATCGCGAAGGCCAGGCGGCCATCCCTGGCCGCACTTCCCAAAAGAGCGACGACGGCCCCAAGTACCTCAACTCGCCCGAGACCGCGCTGTTCCACAAGGGCCGCGAACTCTACGGCCTGTGGCAGGTGCGCCAGGCACACGCGAAGATCCCGCGGCTGGTGGTGGTCGAGGGCTACATGGACGTGGTCTCGCTGTTCCAGTTCGGCGTGGACACCGCCGTGGCCACCCTGGGCACGGCCACCACGCCCGACCACGCCGAACTGCTGTTCCGCAACGCCGCCGACGTGTACTTCTGCTTCGACGGCGACCGCGCCGGCCGCGGTGCCGCCTGGAAGGCGCTCGAGTCGGTGCTGCCGCGCATGCGCGACGGCCGCCAGGCCTTCTTCCTGTTCCTGCCCGAGGGCGAGGACCCGGACACCATCGTGCGCAAGGAAGGCGCCGCCGGTTTCGACCAGCGCCTGGCCCAGGCGACGCCCTTGAGCGAATTCTTCTACGCCGAGCTGGGCAAGGACGTGAACCTCGCCGGCATGGAGGGCAAGGCGCGCCTGGCCGAACGCGCCAAGCCGATGCTGGCGCAGATCCCCGACGGCGCCTTCCGCGACCTGATGCAGCAGCGGCTGACCGAGCTGACCGGCGTCGGCCTGCGCGCCCCCGCGTCGCCGGCCGCCTCGCCGACCGCACCCCGTCCTGCCCGCGGCACGCCGGCGCCGCGCCGCAGCCTGGTCCGCACCGCCATCGCCCTGCTGCTGCAGAAGCCCGCGCTGGCCGAGGCGATCGAGCCGCCCTATACCTTCGGCATCCTGCGCCAGCCCGGCATTCCGCTGCTGATGGAACTGCTGGGCCTGGTGCGGGAACGACCGGGCATCACCACCGGCGCGGTGCTCGAGCAGTTCGCCGGCCGCGACGAGGAATCCGCGCTGCAGAAGCTGGCCCTGCAGGCCTTCCCGGGCGACGAGGAAGCGTGGCGCAGCGAACTGCTCGATGCCCTCGCCCAGCTCGACCGGCAGACCCGCCAGCAGCGCGTCGAAGAGCTGCAGGCCCGCATCCGCGAAGTCGGCGGCAGCGGCCTCAGCGAGGCCGAGAAGTCCGAGCTCCGCGACCTGCTCGCCGCGCGCTGAGGCCGGCGCCGGGGGCGCCGGGACAGCCTTCACGGATCCGTGACCGCATGCGCGTGATTGCCGGGCGCGATGTGCTTATGCTCGGGGTTCCATCCGGAGGGAGAGATCCATGAAAGCCATGACTTTTGGCCTATCGCTGCTGCTGGCCCTGCCGGCGATGGCGGTGGAGCGCGTCGAGGTCGGTGCACGCATTTCGGAGAACGTGCCGGACGTGCCGGCCGAGCTGATCGAGCGGCTCGACCGCTACCAGAACACGCGCGGCGCGGGTTTCGCCGGCTGGCTCGACGACGGCAGCATCCTCATCAGCACCCGCTTCGGCGAAACCAACCAGGTGCATCGCGTGCGCGCGCCGATGGGCATGCGCGAGCAGCTCACCTTCTACCGCGAGCCGCTCAGCGCGGTGCGCCCGGCGCCGGTGAAGGGCGCCGATGGATTCGTGTTCGGCAAGGACGTGGGCGGCTCCGAGTTCTGGCAGCTGCACTGGTACGACCTGGCCAGCCGCGAGGTGACGATGCTCACCGACGGCAAGCGCAGCCAGAACACCAGCCCGCTGTGGTCCGGCGACGGCAGGTTCCTGGCCTGGTCGAGCACCTCGCGCAACGGCACCGACTACGACATCTGGGTGCGCGACCAGGGCACCGGCCAGGCCCGCATCGTGCTGCAGGACGGCGGCATGTGGACGCCGCTGGACTTCTCGCCCGACGGCAAGCGCCTGCTGGTGATCAAGTACATGAGCATCAACGAGGCCTACCCGGGTGAAGTCGACCACGCCAGCGGCAAGGTGACGATGTTACCGGTGGACGGCGGCAAGGCCGGCCTC
>JAYRTA010000346.1:0-2770 GCA_041919875.1 Arenimonas sp. | reverse complement strand
GGAAATAGGCACGGTAGCCGTCGGGACGCAGGTCGGGCGCCGCCAGCTGGTGTTCCTGCGCCTTGGTTTCCTGGATGCAGACGATGTCGGCGTCCTGGGCCGGCAGCCAGTCGAAGAACCCCTTGCTGGCCGCCGAGCGGATGCCGTTGGCATTGAAGCTGATGATCCGCACGAAATTCGCCTGCGCCTGGGACCCCGCAAGCGTAGCCCAATCCCGGGTCCGGATGCCTGCGCGTGGGGGCGTGTTGCACAATGTCGCCTGCGCACGCCGCGCCCCACCGCCCCCGGACGACACGATGAAACCGCACCAGCGCCGCTTCCTCGACCTGGCCCTGGACCGGCAGGTCCTGCGCTTTGGCCAGTTCACGCTCAAGTCCGGGCGCGTCAGCCCCTATTTCTTCAATGCCGGCCTGTTCGATTCCGGGGCCGCCCTGGCCACGCTGGGCGGCTGTTATGCCGATGCGCTCGAGGACAGCGGGCTGGCCTGCGACATGCTGTTCGGCCCCGCCTACAAGGGCATCCCCCTGGCCACCGCGCTGGCGGTCGCCCTGGCCGGGCGCGGACGCGACATCCCCGTCGCCTTCAACCGGAAGGAGGCCAAGGCCCATGGCGAAGGCGGCACCCTGATCGGCGCGCCGGTGCGTGGGCGGGTGCTGGTCGTCGACGACGTGATCACCGCGGGCACCGCCATCCGCGAGTCCATCCAGGCCATCCGCGCCGCCGGCGGCGAACCCTGCGGCGTGCTCATCGCCCTGGACCGGCAGGAGCGCGGCCAGGCCGGTGAACGCTCCGCCGCCCAGGAGGTCACCACGGAGTTCGGCCTGCCCGTGTTGGCCGTCGCCGGCCTGGACGACCTGCTGGCGCACGCCGACGAACGGCCCGACCTGGCCCCGCACAGGGAGGCCCTGCTGGCGTATCGTGCGCAATACGGAATTCGCGCCTGATCCGGAGGCCTGCCATGTCCATCCGCCGCCCGCTGCTGCTCGCCGCCGCCGCCCTGCTCGCCTCCGGCCTCGCCGCGGCGCAGGACCAGGCCAAGCCCAAGAAGCTCTACCGCTGGGTGGACAAGGACGGCAAGGTGCAATTCAGCGACACCCTGCCGGCCGAGGCGATCGACAGCGCCCGCACCGAGATCAACGCCGACAGCGGCAACACCACCGCCACGCTCGACCGCGCCCTCACCGACGAGGAACGCGCCGCCCACGAAGCCGCGCTGGCGGCCACGGCCGAGCAGGAAGCCGCCGACGCGATGGCCCGCCAGACCGAAGAGGCCACCCTGGGCTCCTTCCGCACCGAAGACGACCTGCGCCGGGCCTTCAACGACCGCATCGAGATGAAGCGCCAGAACATCGAAGCCATCGAAGCCGGCCTGGCCGGGCAGCGCTCCGCGCTCGCCTCGCTGCTGGGCGAGGCCTCGGAAGCCGAACTGGCCGGGCGGCCGGTGGCGGTGCGCCACGCCAAGGCCATCCTCGAGCTGCACGTCGAGATGGGCCGCCAGCAGCAGATGCTGATCGTGCGCGAATCCGAACTGGCCACCCTGGGCACCGAGCGCGAGCGGCTGGCCAAGCGCTTCCGCGAGATCAAGGGCCTGCCCGAGGGCGGCTGAGGCCACGGCGCCGGGCACGGGCCGCGCCCGGCCCGGTTCAGAACGGCAGCGACAGCTCCGGATCCACCGCCAGCAGCTGGGCCCGGAAGGCCTCCTGGATGCGCGCCAGCGCCTCCGCGTCCCGGGCGTCGAAGCGCAGCACCAGCACCGGGGTCGTGTTCGACGCCCGCACCAGCCCCCAGCCATCCGGCCAGTCGGCGCGCAAGCCGTCGATGGTGGCCAGCCGCGCGCCCTCGAAGCGCGCCTCGGCGACGAAGCGCTCGATGAAGCTGTACTGCTGGCCCTCGGCCACCGGGATCTTCAGCTCGGGCGTGGACACGCCCTTGGGCAAGGTGTCGAACACCTCCTGCGGGTCCTCCGGACGGGTCGAGAGGATCTCCAGCAGGCGCGCGGCCGCGTACAGCGCGTCGTCGAAGCCGTACCAGCGCTCGCGGAAGAAGAAGTGCCCGCTCATCTCGCCGGCCAGCTCGGCCTCGGTCTCGCGCATCTTGGCCTTGATCAGCGAGTGCCCCGTCTTCCACATCAGCGGGCTGCCGCCATGGCGCAGGATGTGGGTGGCGAGGTGGCCGGTGCACTTGACGTCGTAGATGACGCAGGCGCCCGGATTTCGCTCGAGCACGTCGGCCGCGAACAGCATCAGCACCCGGTCCGGGTAGATGATCTCGCCGCCCTTGGTGACCACGCCCAGGCGGTCGCCGTCGCCGTCCAGGGCCAGGCCCAGGTCGGCATCGGTGCGCGCGACCACGTCGATCAGGTCGCGCAGGTTGTCCGGGTCGCTCGGGTCCGGGTGGTGGTGCGGGAAACTGCCGTCCACCTCGCAGAACAGCGGTTCGACCTCGGCGCCGATGGCCTCCAGCAGCCGCGGCGCCAGCGCGCCGGCGACGCCGCTGCCGCAGTCCACAACCACGCGCAGCTTGCGCTCGATCTGGATGTCGCCGGCCACCCGCTGGACGTAGTCCTCGCTGACGTCGCGGCGGCTGACCATGCCCGGCGCATCGGCGACGTGCAGGCGGCCGTCGGCGATGCGCGCGTACAGGGCCTGGATGTCGTCGCCGGCCAGGGTGTCGCCGTCCACCACGATCTTGAAACCGTTGTAGTCGGGCGGATTGTGGCTGCCCGTGACGGAAATGCAGCTGCCCGCGTGCAGGTGGTAGGCCGCGAAAT
>JAYRTA010000345.1:0-2771 GCA_041919875.1 Arenimonas sp. | reverse complement strand
GGCAACGCGCAGTAGCCGTACAGCTGGGGCCGCGGATTGGTGAATCCGGTGCCCGAGAAGGCCACGTGGTTGCGGTTCAGGCCCGAATCGATGACGCCGACCACGACGCCCTCGCCGCGGCGCTGGGTCCCGGTCGCCGTGCCGTTCCAGATCAGGTTGGCGCCGATCCAGGTCGGGCCGGTATCGGTCTGCAGGTAGCGCACGAAGTCGGGGCGCACGCCCGACACGCCGGGCACGGAGCGCAGGACCTCGGCCTCCGTGGCGGTCAGGCGCAGGGCAACGCCGTTGAGGGCGTGCGAATAGGTGTGGATCGGCTCGAGGCCTCGCCCCACGCGACGGCTGGCTTCGCCCAGCCGGACCGCGCGCAGGTCGTCCAGGTAATCGACGTAGGCGCGGGCCTCGACGCTGTCCGGGTTGTACTTGGCCGCCCCGGTCACCCGGGCGCTGGTCGGCGACAGCTTGGGCCGGCGGGTGTCGCCCGGATCGAATCCGCGGAACCGCGCCGCGGCCGGCTCTTCGAAGCCGACGATGTACACCTGCAGGCGCTCGGCCTTCGCGTCCGCCGGGCGGGCGACCGGGGCGGCCTGGGACGTGACCGCGGGCAGGCCCAGGGCCATGGCGACGGCAAGCATCAAGGGAGTCGTGCGCATGCGACAGCTGTCCTGCAGATGAACGGGCCCCGATTCTCCCGCAGGAAGGGCGCTTTCTCAATTGCGGCGAGGTGAACGCCCCGGCCAGGTCCCGCGAGGCCCCGATTGACGCGCGTCATGGACCCGCGGCGGGCCCGGCCGCTAGCATGGCGCCCGCGATGACTCCCTCCCCCGCCGCCGCTGCGCCGCTCCTGCTCGCCCGCGGCCTGGCCTTCTCCCGCAACGACGAACCGGTGTTCGGGCCGCTGGATTTCACCCTGGCCGCCGGCGAGGCGCTGCTGGTGCAGGGCGGGAACGGCGCCGGCAAGACGACCCTGCTGCGCGTGCTGGCCGGCCTGCTGGCGGCCGACGCCGGCGAGGTGCAGCTGGCGGGCCGCCGGGTGGACCGCGAGCACCTCGCCCGCGGCAGCGCCTACCTGGGCCACCTGCCCGGCCACAAGGCCGACCTGACGGCCGCCGAGAACCTGGCCTACGGTCGCGCCCTGCACGGCGGCGGCGGCCCCGCGACCGGGCCCGCGCTGGCGGACGTGGGCCTGGCCGGCTACGAGGACGTGCCCGCGCGCCGGCTCTCCGCCGGTCAGAACAAGCGCCTGGCCCTGGCCCGGCTGCGCCTGCAACAGGCCCCCCTGTGGCTGCTCGACGAGCCCTACGCCAACCTCGACCTCGACGGCATCGCGCTGGTGAACCGACTGGTGCAGGCGCACGTGGCCGGCGGCGGCGCGGTGCTGCTGACCACCCACGGCGCCTACGCCGCGCCGCCGGTGCCGGTGCGCACGCTCGTGCTGGGCCCTGCCCGGACGCCCGCATGAGCCCGCCCTCGCTCGCCGGCGCCGCGCTCGCCCAGGCCCGTCGCGACCTGCGCCTGGTCTGGCGCCGCCGCGGCGATGCGGCGATGCCGCTGCTGTTCGCCCTGATGGTGGTGGCCCTGTTCCCGCTCGCGATCGGCAGCGACCCGCAGCAGCTGGCGCGCATCGCCCCGGGCGTGCTGTGGGTGGCGGTCCTGCTGGCCGGCCTGCTGGCATTGGACGCGCTGTACCGCGGCGACCTCGAGGACGGTAGCCTGGAGCAGATGCTGCTGGCGCCGGCTCCGCTGGCCTGGCTGCTGGCGGTGCGCATCGCCGTCCACTGGGCCACCACCGCCCTGCCCCTGGTGCTGGCCACGCCCCTGCTGGCCGAGCTGCTGTTCCTGCCGCGCGGCCTGCTGCCGATCCTGCTCGGCTCGCTGGCCCTGGGCACCCCCCTGCTGAGCCTGCTGGGTGCGGTGGTGGCCGCGCTGACGGTCGGCATACGCCGCTCTGGTATGCTTCTGGCCCTGCTGGCGCTGCCGCTGTTCCTGCCCGTGCTGGTGTTCGGGGCGGGTAGCGTGATGGCCGCGGCCCAGGGCCTGCCCTGGTCCGGCGCGCTGCTGCTGCTCGGGGCCGGCCTGGCCCTGGCCCTGGTGCTCGCCCCGCTCGCCGCCGCCGCGGCGATCCGCATCGCCCTGACCTGACCTGCGACCCACGCCGTGAATCCCGTCCTGCTCTGGTTCCACCAACTCGGCTCGCCCCCCGTCTTCGATCGTTTCGCCGCGCGCTGGTCGCCCTGGGGCTTCGGCCTGGGTCTGCTGGTCATGGCGATCGGCCTGTACGGCGCCCTGTTCGTGGTGCCGGCGGATTACCAGCAGGGCGACAGCTTCCGCATCCTCTACATCCACGTGCCGGCGGCCTGGATGAGCCTGATGGTGTACGCGCTGATGGCGGTCTACGCCGCGATCGCCCTGGTCTGGCGCATCAAGCTGTGCGAGGTGCTGGCGATGGCCTGCGCGCCGGTCGGCGCCTGGTTCACCGCCGTCACCCTGGCCACCGGGTCGATCTGGGGCAAGCCGATGTGGGGCACCTGGTGGGACTGGGACCCGCGGCTGACGTCCGAACTGGTGCTGCTGTTCCTCTACCTGGGCGTGATCGGCCTCAATGCCGCCATCGAGGACCGGCGCGCCGCCGCGCGCGCCGCCGGCTTCCTGGCCATCGTCGGCGTGGTGCTGCTGCCGGTGATCCGCTACTCGGTGGAGTGGTGGAACTCGCTGCACCAGGGCGCCACCATCCGCGTCTTCGGCGAGTCCACCATGGACGCGTCCATGGCCTG
>JAYRTA010000344.1:0-2776 GCA_041919875.1 Arenimonas sp. | reverse complement strand
ACCGGCGAATCGGTGTGCACGTCCACGCCGAGCGCCTGCAGCTGGCGCCGCGTTTTCTCCGACAGCACTGGCGGCATCGAGGGCAGCAGGCGCGGTCCGGCCTCGACCAGGTGCACGCGCGCGCTGCGCGGGTCGGCGCGGCGGAACTCGCGCGGCAGCGTGTGCCGGGCGATCTCGGCCAGCGTGCCGGCCAGCTCCACGCCGGTGGGCCCGCCGCCGACCACCACGAAGTTCAGCCAGGCCGCGCGCCGCGCCGGGTCGGACTCGGCTTCGGCGGCTTCGAAGGCGCTCAGCACCCGCCGGCGGATCGCCAGCGCGTCGTCGAGCGTCTTCAGGCCGGGCGCATGCGCGGCCCAGTCGTCCCGGCCGAAATAGGCGTGGGTGGCGCCGGTCGCCACCACCAGGTAGTCGTAGGCGATGCGCTCGCCGTCCGCCAGCTGCACGGCGCGCGCGTCCAGGTCGATGGCCCCGGCCTCGGCCATGCGCACCGTCACGTTGCGCTGCCGGCGCAGGATGTGCCGCAGCGGTGCCGCGATGTCCGGCGCCGACAGCCCGGCGGTGGCGACCTGGTAGAGCAGGGGCTGGAACAGGTGGTGGTTGCTGCGGTCCACGAGCGTGATGCGCACCGGCGCCGTTCGCAGCGCGCGGGTCGCCCACAGCCCGCCGAAGCCGCCGCCGAGGACCAGCACGTGCGGAAGCGAAGGAGAGTCGGACATCGGAATGGCCTTCAGTAGAGATCGATCGGGTCGACGTCGAGCGACCAGCGCACGCGGCGCGCCGACGGCAGCGCCCGCAGGGCCGGCAGCCAGTCGCGCAGGGCCGCGTGCAGCGGCGGTCGCTGGGCGGCTTCGAGCAGCAGCTGGCCGCGCGCCTTGCCGGCCCGGCGCGGCATCGGCGCCGGCATCGGGCCATTCGCGGCCACGCCCTCGCGGCCGGGGAAGGCGGCGTGGGCGTCCTGCAGGAAGCGCTGCAGTTCGTCCTCGCGCAGCGCCTCGGCGCGCAGCAGCGCCAGGTGCGCGAAGGGCGGGAAGCCGGCGGCCTCGCGCTCGGCCAGCGCCAGCGCCGCGACGGCCGGGTAGCCGCCGCCGAGCAGGGTCGCCAGCAGGGGATGGTCGGGGTGGTGGGTCTGCAGCCAGACCTCGCCGGGCTTGCGCGCGCGGCCGGCGCGGCCGGCGACCTGGATCAGCAGTTGCGCCAGCTTCTCGCCGGCGCGGAAGTCGGCGCTGAACAGGCCTTCGTCCACGCCCACCACCGCCACGCAGCTCAGGTTCGGCAGGTCGTGGCCCTTGGCCAGCATCTGGGTGCCGACGAGGATGCCGGGGCCGTCGCCGAGCGCAGCCAGGTGGGCTTCCAGCGCGTCGCGCCGGCGCGTGGTCTCGCGGTCCACGCGCAGCAGCAGCGCGTCGGGGAAGTGTTCGGCCAGCGCGCGCTCCAGGCGTTCCGTGCCCGCGCCCTGCGGCTGCAGCGCCAGGCCGCCGCAGTCGGGGCAGGCGTTGGGCGGCGTGGCGCGCGCGCCGCAGTGGTGGCAGGTGAGCCGGCGGCCGCCGGCGTGCACGGTCATCGGCCGGTCGCAGCGCCGGCACTGCGCGCTCCAGCCGCAGTCGTGGCACAGCAGCACCGGCGCGTAGCCGCGGCGGTTGCGGAACACCAGCACCTGCCCGCCCCGCGCCCGGCAGCGGCCGAACGCCGCCACCAGTTCGCCCGACAGGCCGTCCTGCAGCGGGCGCTTGCGCACGTCCACCACGTGCACCGAGGGCGGGCGGGCGCCGCCGGCGCGCTCGGGCAGGCGCTGGTGCAGGAAGCGGCCCGACTGCGCGTTGTGCAGCGACTCGAGCGAGGGCGTGGCGCTGCCCAGCAGCACCGGCACGCCCAGCGCGCGCGCGCGCACCAGGGCCAGGTCGCGGGCGTGGTAGCGCACGCCGTCCTGCTGCTTGTAGGACCCATCGTGTTCTTCGTCCACCACGATCAGCCCCGCCTGCGGCAGCGGGCAGAACACCGCCGATCGGGTACCGACCAGGACCCGCCCCTCGCCCCGCGCCATCGCGGTCCAGGCACGGGCGCGTTCGCCGTCGGCCAGGCCCGAATGCAGGGCCAGCACCGGCACGCCCAGGCGGGCCCGGAAGCGGGCCAGCGCCTGCGGGGTCAGGCCAATCTCGGGCACCAGCACCAGCGCCTGCCGGCCGGCCGCCAGCGTGTCGGCGATCGCCTGCAGGTAGACCTCGGTCTTGCCGCTGCCGGTGACGCCCTCGAGCAGCAGGCAGCGATAGCCCGCGCCGGCGCGCAGCGCGGCCAGCGCCCCGGCCTGTCCGGCCGTCAGCGCCGGCCCGGGGGCCGGCCGGGCCGGGGCGGCGGAATCGACCCGCCGGCGTTCGACCAGGCCGCGCTCGGCCAGCCGGCGCATCGGTTCGCGCCAGCCGGGCAGGTCGGCCTCCAGCCGGTCCTCGTCCCAGGGCCCCGGCGCCAGGCGCTCGAGCAGTTGCCGGGGCCGGCCCGGGCGGCCGGGCCGGGCCGCCGCCGCGTCGCCGGCCACCGTCGCGGCCCAGGCCCAGCGGCCGGTGTCGGGCAAGGCCTGTCCGGCCCGCAGGGGAGCGGGCAGCGCCAGGGCCACCAGTTCGCCCAGGGGCGCGTGGTAGTAGCCCGCGGCCCAGCGCAGGCTGTCGAGCAACTCGCCCGACAGCACCGGCCCGGCGTCCAGGCGGGCGAGGGCGCTCCGGAGTGCGTCCGGATCGCCCTCGGCCGGACCGCAGTCCACCACCAGGCCGACCTGTTCGCCGCT
>JAYRTA010000343.1:0-2811 GCA_041919875.1 Arenimonas sp. | reverse complement strand
TTGGCGTCGGGGGCGGCAGTTCCTGCGGGTCGTTGTCGGTGAGCGCGTAGAACAGCACCAGCGTGCCGGCGGCCAGCCAGATGCCACCGCCGCGGCGATCGCTGCGGGCGTCGTCGCCGACGGCCTGCGCGTAGTGCGGGCCGATCTTCTGCACCTGGGCCAGCTCGCCCGAGGCGCAGGGCGACACGGCCGGCACCTCCAGCAGGCTGCCCTGCCCGACCGGCAGCGCACAGCCATCGGCGAACACCAGCGTGGCCTCGCCCCCCTCCATCACCAGCACGCGGTCGCCGGCCTGCAGCGCCTGGCCTTCCTGCGCGGTGGCGAACACTTCGCCCTGGTTCACGAGCACGGTGCCCTGCTGCTGCGACAGCGTGGCGAGCGGGGCCTGCTCCGCGGCCAGCGCGGGCATGGCGGACAGGGACAGCAAAACGGCGGCGATGCGCTTCATGGGGGAAACCTCGTCGGGTGGGGGCCGGACAGGCGGGACGGGCAGTGCCAGCCTACGCCGCGATTCGTGACAGTGGCAAGGCGGACGCGCCGCAGGTTCAGCTTCAGGCGGGTCGAAAAACGCGAAGGCCGCCAGAAGGCGGCCTTCGGGGAAGGGTGGGGTGCCTCAGGGACTGACGGGGGTCGGATCTTCTTCCGGTTCGTTGGCGAGGAAGGCGATCAGGGCCGCCATGCCCACGCCGAACCAGATCCAGCCTTCGTCCACGCCGCGCTCGCGGTTGTGGCGCACGTCCGGGCCGGCATCGCCGACGGCCTGTGCGTAGTTCGGGCCGATCTGGGTGATGTTGGCCACTTCGCCGGTGACGCAGGGCGAGGCGGCGGGCACGTCCAGCAGGCTGCCCTGCGGCACGGCCACTTCGCAGCCATCGCCGAACACGAGGTGGGCGAAGCCGCCTTCCATGACCATCACCCGGTCGCCGGCCTTGAGGGCCTGGCCTTCATCCGCCGTGGCGAAGACTTCGCCCTGGTTGACCAGCACCGTGCCCGCCTGCTGGGCAAGCGTGGCCACCGGGCCCTGGGCAAAGGCCGGCGTGGCGATAAGGCAGAGCAGAACCAGGGCATAGCGCTTCATGAGGTCACCTGGGGGGCGTGGGCCCCGACGGGTTGGCCGATACGGATCAGCAGGTTACGCCCATCACCTGATGGGCCGCAAGCAGTTGTACGTCAGGGAAGGCGCCGGATGGCCACGTCGTCGAACCAGATGGCGCCGCCGATGCGCTGTTCGGCCGGGATCCGGGCCGGCAGCCGCAGGCTCAGCCACTGGCCGCCGCAGCCGTCGGCCGGCACCTCGAATTCCAGCCGGAACTCGCGCCAGTTGCCGCCTCCGCGCAGGGGCGGGCTGTCGCCCAGGGCGGGGCCGCCGTTGCAGGCCACGGTCCAGACCAGGCCCCGCTCCGTGCGCAGGTGCTCGGGCCGGGCCCGGCCGACCAGCTCGTAGCGGCCCGGGGCCAGGGCCAGCTGCTGGCGCAGGTGGTTGAAGGGGACCCGCCGGTCCTCGAAGGCCACCCGCAGGGCCAGGGCACCGCTGGCCCCCGGGGTCGGCAGGCGATCCATGCGGGCGCCGGCGATCCGGCCCAGGCGCCAGTCGAAGCCGCCCCGGCCCGGGGGCAGTTCGAAGCCGCCGTTGTACACATTGCCCAGCACGGCCAGCTGGTCCGGGGACAGGTGGCTGACCCAGACCAGGTAGGCGCTGCCCCACTGCCCTTCCCGGCCCAGCCGGTCCACCCAGGCCTCGAGCTCCTGCGGCTGCAGGCCGCCGGGCGCCTGGCGCAGGCGCTGGACCAGGCCGTCGAGGGCCTGCACCGGCGCCTCGGGGTCCTGGATCGCACCCACGACCAGGGCGCCGCGCCAGGGCGGCTGCCGGGACAGGGCCTCGGCCAGGGCCGGCTGCGCCCCGGGCGCCGTGGCCAGGCGGGACAGCACCGGGCGCAGGTCGCGGGCGGCGCCGGGCCGGGCCCGCAGCAGGCGGTCGAGGAACACCAATCCCTCGGCGAACTGGCCGCGGCTGAAGTTCCAGTCGGCCAGCCAGGCCGAGGTGGCGGCGTCGCGGCGCGCCCGCTGGCCGGCCCGCGTGTAGTGCGCGAAGGCGGCGTCGCGGTCGCCGCCGGCATCGGCCAGTTGGCCCAGGAGGCGGTGGCCGCGGCCGTCGAGCGGATGCGCGGCCAGGGCACGACGGGCGAGCCGGGCGGCTTCGTCGGCCGTGTCCGGGGCGCGCGACAGGACTTCGGCCTGGCGCAACAGCGCGCGCGGATGGTCGGCGCGCCAGCCCAGCGCGCCTTCGGCATCGCCGCGCCACTGCCGGTCGGCCATCCCGAGCGACAGCGCACGCCAGCCGACAAAGGCCAGCAGCGGCACCAGCAGCCAGAACCACGCGGCGGTGCGGCGCGGCTCAGTCGGTGTCATGGCGCACCTGCAGGATGCGCGGCACGCCGCCCTCGCGCCGCAGTTCGAAGCGGATGTCGCCGCGGCTGCGCTGGCTCCGGCGCTGCCCGGTGCGCTGCACCTGGGCCTCGTAGCGGGCCAGTACCAGCGCGCGCTCGCCTTCGGCGACCCAGGCGACGGTTTCCAGCAGCAACGCGCGCGATTCGGATGCGTCGAACAGGGACTGGTAGTCGTAGACGATCGCATCGCGCCCGCCGCGGTTGTTGCGGGCGTCGCGGGTGAACAGCCGCATCAACGCGTTGATGTCGCCGGCGCCGTAGGCCTGGCTGAAGGCGGCGAGCAGGGCGCGGGATTCTTCTTCGCTGGGCGCGGCCGGCGGCGCGGGGTCGACGGGGGGCGGCACCGCGGTGGCCACAGCGGCCG
>JAYRTA010000342.1:0-2814 GCA_041919875.1 Arenimonas sp. | reverse complement strand
GCCGCCATGACCCAGCCCGCGCTGAACCCCGACGACGATGCCCTGGTGGCCAGCGGCCGCCAGGTCCTGGCGGTCGAGGTGCAGGCGCTGCAGGCCCTGCAGGCGCGCATCGGCCCGGACTTCGCCGCCGCCTGCCGCGCCCTGCTGGCCTGCCGGGGCCGGGTGGTCTGCACCGGGATGGGCAAGTCCGGCCACATCGCCACCAAGATCGCCGCCACCCTGGCTTCCACCGGCACCCCGGCCTTCTTCCTGCACCCGGGCGAGGCCAGCCACGGCGACCTGGGCATGGTGACGGACGCCGACGTCGTGCTGGCCCTGTCCTATTCCGGCGAAAGCGACGAAATCCTGGCGATCGTCCCGGCGCTCAAGCGCCAGGGCAACGTCCTGGTGAGCCTGACCGGCCGCCCGGGCTCGAGCCTGGCGCGCCTGGCCGACGTGCACCTGGACGCCAGCGTGCCGGCCGAAGCCTGTCCGCTGGGCCTGGCCCCGACCTCCAGCACGACCGCGGCACTGGCGCTGGGCGATGCGCTGGCGGTCGCCCTGCTGGCCGCGCGCGGCTTCACCGCCGAGGATTTCGCCCGCTCGCACCCGGCCGGCAGCCTGGGCCGCAAGCTGCTGCTGCATATCCGCGACATCATGCATGCCGGCGAGGCGGTGCCGAGCGTACCGGCCGGCGCCAGCACCGCGGCGGCCCTGCTGGAGATGACCCGCAAGCGCCTGGGCATGACCGCGGTCGTGGGCCCCGACGGCCGCCTGGCCGGCGTGTTCACCGACGGCGACCTGCGCCGCGCCATCGACGACGAGGACACCGACCTGCAGACCACCCCCGTGTCGCAACTGATGGGCCGTTCGCCCAAGACCATCGGCCCGGACGCCCTGGCGGTGGAAGCGGCGCACCTGATGGAGGCGCACAAGATCAGCGCCCTGGTCGTGGTGGACGCGGACCGCCGCGTGGTCGGCGCCCTGAACATTCACGACCTGTTGCGAGCCCGGGTGGTCTGATCCCGCCATGTCCATGACCTACGATCCGACCCTGCTGGCGCGCGCCGCCCGCATCCGCCTCGCCTGCTTCGACGTCGACGGCACCCTCACCGATGGGCGCCTGGTCTACGGCCCCGAAGGCGGGGAATCGAAGGCCTTCCACGTGCTCGACGGCCAGGGGCTGCGCCTGCTGGAGGAACACGGCATCGCGGTGGCCCTGATCACCGCCCGCCGCGGCGCCGCGCTGCAGGCGCGCGCCCGCGACCTGCGGCTGGAGCGCGTGCACGCCGGCGTCAAGGACAAGGCCGCCTGCGTGCGCCAGCTGTGCGAGGAGCTGGGCCTGGGCCTGGACGAGATGTCGCACATGGGCGACGACCTGCCCGACCTGCCGGCCCTGGCCCTCGCCGGCCTGGCGGCCGGCCCGGCCAACGCCCATCCCTGGGTGGCGCCGCACCTGCACTGGCAGACCCGCGCCCGCGGCGGCGAGGGCGCCGTGCGCGAACTGTGCGACCTCATCCTCGAAGCGCGCGGCCTGCGCCCGGCCGTGCTGGCGGGCTTCGGCGCGCCGTGAAGCGGGCCGCGCTCAACGGCGTGCTGGGACTGACCGCGATCGTGCTGGTCGGCCTGGCCGCGTGGCAGCTGCTGCGGCGCCCGCCGCCGGCCGAGCCGGTGGACCGCTCCGAATACGTCCTGCGCGACTACGAACTGGTGGCCCTGGATGAAGACGGCAAGGAATCCTTCACCGTCACCGGGCCGCACCTCTACCGCGAGCCGGGTGCCCGCTCGCTGCTGCTCGAGACCCCGGAGTTCGCCTTCCCCTCGCGCCAGGGCCGCTGGACGGCCCGCTCGCTGACCGCCTGGGTCAGCCCCGGCGCCGAGGAAGTGCAGCTCCGCGACCAGGTGGACATGCAGGGGCCGGCCAACGCCGACGGCGAACGCACCCGGTTCCAGGGCGATCGGCTGGTGGTCTTCCCCAAGGCGAACGAGGCGCGCTCGGACCAGCCGGTGACCGTCACCGGGCCCGACTCTATACTCCGCGGCGACGGCCTGTTCGTGGACATGCAGGCCAAGCGCTTCCAGCTCACCAACCTCGAGGGTCGATATGCGCCACGCCGCTAGCCTGCTGATGCTGCTCGCCCTGGCCCTGCCGGCCTTCGGCAAGTCCAGCGACCGCAACGCGCCGATGGACATCGGCGCCGACCGCACCGACGCCCTGCTGGGCGACGACAGCGTGTCGGTGCTCGAGGGCAACGTGCGCATCCGCCAGGGCACGCTCGAGGTGGACGCCGACCGCGCCGAGGTGCACCGGGCCGCCGGTGACATCAGCAAGATCGTGCTCACCGGCAACCGCGTGCGCCTGCGCCAGGTGGCCGACAACGGCGAACCGATGGACGCCCAGGCCCGCCAGGTGGTGTACACGCTCGGCAACGAGCAGATGCTGCTGACCGGCGCGGTCGAGGTGAAGCAGCCGCGCGGCACGCTCAGCGGCGAGACGATCAAGTACGACCTCGCCACCGGCCGCCTCGACGGCGGCGGCGACGGCAGCCGCGTCTCGATGCGCATCCTGCCCAAGAACGCGCCGGCGAACTGATGCTCACCGCGACCGGGCTGGCCAAGCGGTACCGGTCGCGCCAGGTCGTGCGCGAGTTCGGGCTGTCCCTGCGCCCGGGCGAGGTGGTCGGCCTGCTCGGGCCCAACGGCGCCGGCAAGACCACCTGCTTCTACATGATCGTCGGCCTGGTGTCGGCCGATGCCGGCCAGATCCTGCTCGATGGCCTGGACATCACCGGCCTGCCGATGCACGAACGCGCCCGCCGGGGCCTGGGCTACCTG
>JAYRTA010000341.1:0-2816 GCA_041919875.1 Arenimonas sp. | reverse complement strand
GTCGTGGCCCTGATCACCACCATCGCGGTCATGAGCGGCTTCCAGCAGGAATTGCGCGAGCGCATCCTGGGCATGGTCGCCCACGCCACGGTGTCGGGCATCGACGGGCCGGTGGAGGATTGGCGGCGCGCCGTCGACATGGCCAAGCGCGACCCGCGCGTGCTCGGCGCGGCGCCCTACGTGGAGACCGAATCCCTGCTCGAGGGACGGCAGCGCCGCGGGGCCCTGCTGCGCGGCGTGCTGCCCGAGCTCGAGCCGGAGGTCACCGAACTGGCGGACAAGATCACCCTCGGCCGCTTCCAGGACCTCCAGCCCGGCGAATTCAATATCGTGCTCGGCCAGGAGCTGGCGATGCTGCTGGGCGTCGGCGTCGGCGACCGGGTCAACGTGTTCCTGCCGCAGGCCACGGCGTCGCCGATCGGCGCACTGCCGCGGGCCAAGCGGTTCACCGTCGTCGGCGTGTTCGAGGCCGGCGCCCAGGAGTACGACCTGGGCCTGGCGATCATCCACTTGGGCGACGCCCAGGCCCTGGGCCGGATGGGCGAGGGCGTGACCGGCGTGCGCCTGCGCCTGGCGGACCTCTGGGATGCCTGGGCCGTGGCCCGCGACCTGGCCGATCACATGGACGGCTTCTACCGGGTGCGCGACTGGAGCCGGGACCACGCCAACTTCTTCCGCGCGCTCAAGCTCGAGAAGACCGTGATGTTCATCCTGCTCTCGCTCGTGATCCTGATCGCGGCCTTCAACCTGGTCTCGTCGCTGGTGATGCTGGTGCAGGACAAGCAGTCCGACATCGCCATCCTGCGCACGCTCGGGCTCTCGCCCGGCGCCGTGATGCAGGTGTTCATCGTGCAGGGCCTGGCCATCGGCGCGGCCGGGATATCGGTGGGCGTGGCCGGCGGCGTGCTGCTGGCGAGCAACCTCTCGAAGGTGGTCGCCTGGGTCGAAGGCCTGTTCGATACCGAGCTGATGCCCTCGGACGTCTACTACATCAGCGGCGTGCCCTCGGTGGTGCAGGCCCAGGACGTGGCGATGGTGGCGGCAGTGGCCTTCGTCATGTGCGTCCTGGCCACCCTGTACCCGGCCTGGCGCGCCTCCCGCACCGATCCGGCCACGGCCCTGCGTTATGAGTGAGCCGCGCGCCATGGACATCGTCATCCGCTGCAGCGGCCTGTCCAAGACCTACGCCGAGGGCAAGCTGCGCACCCCGGTCTTCGACGGCCTCGGCCTGAGCGTGCAGCGCGGCGAAACGGTCGCGATCGTCGGCGCCTCCGGCGCCGGCAAGAGCACCCTGCTGCATCTGCTCGGCGGCCTGGACAGCGCCAGCGCCGGCCGCGTGGAGGTCCTGGGCGAGGACATGTTCGCCCTGGGCGAGCGCGCCCGCGGCGAGCTGCGCAACCGGGCGCTGGGCTTCATCTACCAGTTCCACCACCTCCTGCCCGAGTTCACGGCGCTGGAGAACGTGATGATGCCGCTGCTGGTGCGCGGCACGCCGGTGGCGCAGGCGCGCGCCCCGGCCCAAGGCCTGCTCGAACGCGTGGGCCTGGGCCATCGCCTGGGGCACAAGCCGGGCGAACTGTCCGGCGGCGAACGCCAGCGCGCCGCCGTCGCGCGGGCCCTGGTCACGCGCCCCGCCTGCGTGCTGGGCGACGAGCCCACGGGCAACCTGGATGAAAAGACCGCCGCGAACGTGTTCGACCTGCTGCTCGAACTCAATCGCGAACAGGGCACCGCCCTGGTGCTGGTCACCCACGATCGCCGCCTGGCGCGGCGACTGGATCGAACCCTGGAACTGACCCAGGGACAGCTGCGACCCCTCGCCGGGGACTGAGTGCCCGCCCCGGCCGCGGCCGGCCCGGTGCCCTTCGGGCCCGCGGTCGCCTGCGCCCTGTTGCTGGGAGTCGCCTGGCTGCAGGGCTGGCCGGCGCTGCCGCCGGCCTGGCTGGCGGCGGCGCTGCTGCTCCCGTGCCTCTGGGCCTGGTGGACGGGCGGTGCCGCCCGCCTGCCTGGTGCCCTGGGCCTCGGCCTGTGCCTGGCCGCCCTGCACGCGCAGGCAGTGCTCGATGCCCGGTGGCCGATGGCCTCGGACCGCCAGGGAGTCTGGGTGGTCGGCACGGTTGCGACCCTGCCGGTGGCCGAGGCCGGGTCGGTGCGCTTCGACCTGCGGGTCGAGGCCATGGAGGGAGTGGACCAGCGGCTCGTGGGCGGACGGGTACGCGTCGGCTGGTTCGTCGCGCCCGGGCAGGCACCGCCGGAGGTGCGCGCGGGCAGCCGATGGCGGCTCCGCCTGCGCCTGCGGGCGCCGGAGGGCCTGGCCAACCCGGGCGGCTTCGATCTCGGGCGGCACGCGGCCTCGCAGGGCCTGCTCGCCCTGGCCCAGGTGGACGGGAACGCCGGGGCCTGGCAGTGGGCGCAGGGGCAGGGGCTGCCGGCACGACGCGAAGGCATGGCCCACCGCATCGCCCGGGCGGTGCCCGACCCCGGGGCCCGCTTCGTGCAGGCGCTGGCGCTGGGGGATACGCGCGGCCTGGATGACGCCGACTGGGACGTCCTGCGCATCACCGGCCTGACCCACCTGATCGCGATCTCGGGCTTCCATGTCGGCCTGGTCGCCGGCTTCGGCGCCTGGTGCGCGCGCGCCGCCTGGTGGCTGCTGCCCGCGTTGTCGCGGCGGCTGCCGCGGCCCCAGGCCGCGGCGCTGGCGGCGGTGGCCGCGGCGGCGGGGTATACGGCGCTCGCGGGCTTCGCGCTGCCGACGGTGCGTACCTGGCTGATGATCGCCGTGGTGGCCTGGGCGCGTGTCGGCCGGCGCGCCG
>JAYRTA010000340.1:0-2821 GCA_041919875.1 Arenimonas sp. | reverse complement strand
GGGGGCACCCGACGGCGACGCGGGCGACGCGGCGCGGCGCATCGAGGCCGACGTGCGTTTCCTGGCCGACGACCTGCTGGAAGGCCGCGCCGCCGGCACCCGCGGCTACGACCTGGCCGCGGCCTACGTCGCCGCCCGCTACCGCGTCCTGGGTCTGGCACCGGCCGGCGACGACGGGGGCTATCTGCAGTCGGTGCCCCTGCTCGAGGCCCGGCGCGAGCGCGAAGGCGCCGACGCCGTGCTGCACACGCCCGACGGGGGACGCCGTGCCTTCATGTTCCAGGACGAATTCCTGCCCGGCGCCAATTTCAACGCCACCGAACACGCGATCGAGGCGCCGCTGGTCTTCGTCGGCCAGGCCGTGCACGCGCCGGAGCTGGGCCACGATGATTTCGCCGGCGTGGACGTGGCCGGCAAGATCGCCGTGTACTTCTCCGGCGCGCCGGAGGCCTTCGGCAATACCCAGCGCGCCTTCCACGCGGCGGGCCGGCAGAAGCTGGCGGCGCTGGTGGCGCGCGGCGCGGTCGGCGCGGTGCAGATCGGCCATCCCGAGGACGAGGCGAAGTACCCGTGGGCGCGGGGTGCGCGCAACTGGGCGATGCCGGGCATGCGCCTGGTCGGGCCCGACGGCCTGCCGGTGGACAGCTGGCCGCAGCTGCAGGCCAGCGCCAGTTTCAGCGTCGCCGCCGCGCGGGTGCTGCTGGCGGGCGGGCCGATGCCGGCCGACGAGGTGTTCGCGCGGCGCGAGTCCGGCACGCTGCAGGCCTTCGAGCTGCCGGGCACGCTGCGCCTGGCCGGGCGCACGCGGCACGAACGCCGCGACAGCCACAACGTGGTGGCGCGCCTGCCCGGGTCCGACCCGGCCCTGGCCGGCGAGCACATCGTCTACACCGCGCACCTGGACCACGTCGGCCTCGGCGCCGAGGTGGACGGCGACGGCATCTACAACGGCGCCTTCGACAACGCCCTGGGCGTGGCGGTGATGCTGGAGGCGGCGCGCGAACTGCGGATGGCGCCGGCGGCGCCGCGGCGCTCGCTGCTGTTCGTGGCGCTCACCGCCGAGGAGCGCGGCCTGCTGGGCGCGGAGTACTTCGCGCGGCATCCGACGGTCGCGCGCGAGTCGCTGGTGGCCAACATCAACATGGACATGCCGGTGTTCCTGGCCGAGGTGAGCGACGTGGTGCCGATCGGCATCGAGCACAGCACGCTCGAGGCCGACGTGCAGGCCGCGGCCGCGGCCCTGGGCATTGGCCTCACGCCCGACCCCAAGCCCGAGGAAGTGGTGTTCGTGCGCTCGGACCAGTACGCCTTCGTGCGCCAGGGCATCCCGGCCGTCTACCTCGACGCCGGCGTCAAGGCCACCCAGCCGGACGTGGATGCGCTGGCGCTGTACGAGGATTTCCTGCGCGGCCACTACCACCAGCCCAGCGACGAGGCCGACCTGCCGATCCACTATGCCGGCGCCGCCGGCCTCGCGCGCCTCAATGCCGCGATCGGCCGGCGCGTGGGCGATGCCGCCGACCGCCCCGCCTGGAAGAAGGACGATTTCTTCGGCCGCACCTTCGGCGGGCCGATGGCGCCATGAGCGGCCGGTTCTCGCCGCGCACCGCCGGCTTCCTGTTCGCGCTGCTGATGTCGCTGCTGATGGCCGGCATCATGTCCGGCATCATCACCGCAGTGAACCGCGGCCTGGGCGACGGCTACCGGGGCGCCTGGGCGCACAGCTTCGCGATCGCGTGGCCGATCGCCTTCCCGCTGATCCTGGTCCTGGCGCCGCGGGTGCGTGCCTTCGTCGACTGGTTGTCCCACCGCCCCTGAGCGCGCCCCTCCCGCCCGCTTTCAGGCGAGGTGGCCCAGGGGCAGGCCGCGCGGCTGCTTGACGGTACGCAGCACGAAGCTGGAATTGACGTCGGCGACGCCGCTGCCGTTGAGCAGGTGGTCGAGCAGGAAGCGGGAGAAATGCGCCAGGTCCTGCACGACCACGTGCAGCAGGTAATCCATGTCGCCGGTGAGCGCGTGGCAGGCCATCACCTCGTCCCAACGCTGCACGCGCGCGGTGAAGTCGGCCACCGCGCCGGCCTCGTGGCTGGCCAGCTGCACGCGCACGAAGGCCTGCAGGCCCAGGCCGACCTTCTCCGGATCCAGGCGCGCGGCATAGCCGGCCAGCACGCCCGATTGCTCCAGGCGCTGCACCCGGCGCAGGCAGGCCGAGGGCGAGAGCTTCACCCGCTCGGCCAGGTCGGCGTTCGACAGGCGGCCCTCGCGCTGGAGTTCGGCCAGCAGGGCGAGGTCGGTGCGGTCGAATCGGATCGTGTCCATTTGTTCCACGTTTCGGTTATTTGGTGCACGAATATTGCGCGTGGACGACCCTGGCGCGCAATCAAGCAAGCCGATTGCGCGGCGGCGGCGCTAGACTGGTGCAAGCCGTACGGAGCCCGCCATGAACCGCCCCCCCGCCAGCCCCCAGCGCGTCGAACACCAGCTCACCGACAAGGGCTACGTGCCGGTCTACACAACGGCCGTGGTCGAGCAGCCCTGGGCCGACTACAGCGCCGCCGACCACCAGGTCTGGGCCACCCTGTTCGCGCGCCAGCAAGCCCTGCTGGTGGGCCGGGCCAGCGAGGAGTTCCTGCGCCAGCAGCAGGCGATGCGGATGTCGCCCGACCGGATCCCGAAGTTCGACGAGCTCAACCCGCTGCTGCGCCAGGCCACCGGCTGGGAGTTGATCGGCGTCGAGGGCCTGCTGCCCGAGCTGACCTTCTTCGAGCACCTGGCGAACCGCCGGTTCCCGGTGACCTGGTGGATCCGCAAGCCCGAGCAG
>JAYRTA010000339.1:0-2830 GCA_041919875.1 Arenimonas sp. | reverse complement strand
AGTAGCGCTGCTGGCGCCATTCCGGGCGATTGTCGCGCCAGGTGTTGCGGTAGTCGTGGCGATAGTCGTGGCGGTAGGCGACCCGATCGTCGCGGCGGTCGTTGCGCCAGTCGCGGCGGTCGTCGCGGCGGTCGTCGCGCCAGTCACGGCGGTCGTCGCGGCGTTCGGCGAGCGCATAGCGACGGTCGTCGCGGCGCTGGGCCTGCCAATCGCGGCGGTCGTCACGTCGCTCGGCCTGCCAGTCGCGGCGATCGTCCCGGCGCTCGACGCGCACGTCACGCCGGTCGTCGCGCCGCTGCGCCTGCCAATCGCGGCGATCCTCCTGGCGCAGCTGGCCCGGCTGGCCGGGTCCGCCCCGGTCCTGCGGGCGCCAGGCCTGGCGATCGCCACCGCGGTCAGCGCCGCGGTCGCCGTTGCCGTCGCGACGGCCCTCGCGACGCGCCTCGCGCGGCGCCTGGCGCTCTTCGCGCCCGTCCTCGCGCCAGCCGTCCTTGCCACCACGTTCCTGCTGCGCGGCGGGCTCGCCGCCCACGCGACGGCGGGCGTCGTCGGCCTACGCGGGCAGCGCCGCGGCGCCGGCCAGCAGCAGGGCCAGGGAAGCGATCTTGATCTTGCTCATGTGTCCATCCTCGGATGCGTGGCCGGCCACCCGGCCACGGGACGGATTTCGCGGCCCGGGCGCTGAATTGCCCTTGAACTTCCCGCGCCGGCTTAAGGGGCGTTCATGCGCATGAACACCGCGGTTTAGGAAGCGTGGCCCAGGGGCGGGCAGGCGCCGGCGGCGACACCGCCAGATCGGCGGACGGAACGCCGCCGCTCAGGGCCGCCCGAACAGTCGATCGCGCGCCGCCTCGTCGAGCAGGCACCAGCCGCCGGCCGCCAGCGCCCCGAGCTCGAGCCCGCCGATGGATCGCCGATGCAGGGCCTCGACGCGATTGCCCACCGCCGCGAACATCCGCCGTACCTGGTGGTAGCGGCCTTCGACCAGGCTGAGCCGGGCGCGGCGCGCGTCCAGGCGCTCGAAGCCGGCCGGCGCCAGCGGCGTCGTTTCCGACTCGAGCATCAGCGTGCCGCTGCCGAACACCTCGGCCTCGTCGCCACGCAGGTCCTGGGCCAGCGTGGCCTCGTACACCTTCGGCAGGTGCGAGCGGGGCGAGGTGATCCGGTGCAGCAGCGCGCCGTCGTCGGTCATCAGGAGCAGGCCGGAGGTGTCGCGGTCGAGCCGGCCGACGGTGGACAGGACCGGATTGCGCAGCCGGAAGCGCGGCGGCAGCAGGTCGTACACCACGCGACCCGGGTCCTTGGTTGAACAGGTGTAGCCCACCGGCTTGTGCAGCATCAGCAACAGGCCCGCGGCGGGGTCGAGCGGCTGGCCGTCCAGGCGCACGCGCGCGTGCTCGACCACGTCGTCGGCGTACAGCACCTCGCCCTCGGCATCGGTCACGCGGCCCTCGCGGAACAGCCAGGCGACCTCCTTGCGCGAGCCGTAGCCCAGGTTGGCCAGCAGGCGCAGCAGCTTCATGCTTTCACCGCCTCGATCACCTTGAAGCCGGCGGCCTCGCGCAGGACGCGCGTGCGGGCGAAGTCGCGCGACAGGCCCGCTTCGTAGGGCAGGTGCCGGTTGGCCACCAGCAGCAGGCGCCCGCCCGGGCGCAGGGCACCGGCGGCGGCGGCGATGAAGGCCTGGCCGAGGGCCGGCTCGTCGGCGCGCGACTGGTGGAAGGGCGGATTGCTCACGATCACGTCGTAGCGGCCCGGCAGGCCGGCGGTGACGTCGTGCCAGTGCAGCGCCACCGGCAGGCGCGCCGGCGCGAGGTTCTCGCGCGCGCACTCGAGCGCGCGCGCCTCGGCTTCGAACAGCGCCAGCGAGCGGATGCCCGGGCAGCGCGCCAGCAGTTCATGCGAGAGGTAGCCCCAGCCGCCGCCCAGGTCGGCGGCGTCGCCGGCGAGGTCGGCGGGGAGCGCCGCGGCCAGCAGGGCCGAGGCGGCGTCCACGCGGTCCCAGGCGAACAGGCCCGGGCGGCTGCGGAAGCGGCCGTCGAGGATCGGGCGTGGCGCGTCCAGCGCGCGCCAGTCGGCCAGCAGGCCGGCGTCCACGCCCGCCGGAAGGACGCCGGTGGTGCTGGCGCGACAGTGGTGCTTGGCCAGCACCTGCACCGGCCCGCACAAACGGGCCAGGTCGTCCTGCAGGCTGCGGCCGCCGGCGTTGTTGGCGGCGCAGGCGACCACGCGGCCACCGGGCAGGCAACGCGCCACCGCTTCGGCCAGCCGCGCCCGCGCTTCCTCGCGCTGGCGCGGGGCCAGCAGCAGCACCAGGCCGTGGCGCGCGTCCGGCGTCGCGGCAGCGAAGCCGTCGGCCGCCAGCGCATCGGCCCAGGGCTTGAAACCCTGCTGCACGCACAGGCCGCGGCCGCGCAGCCCGAGCAGCGCCGGGCCACTGCGCGCACGCAGCACCAGGGCGCCGCCCTCGCGCGGCCAGGGCAGGGCCTGCGCCGCCAGCGCCAGGGTTTCGAGTTCGGGATCGTGAAGCGCGGCCACGCGGCATCCGGCAGCTGGGAAGGCCGCAAGTTTAACGCGCGTGCCGGTTCAGCCCGGCAGCCGCCCCGCGAGTGCCGCCTCGACCCGGTCGCGGCCGCCGCGCTTGGCTTCGTACAGCGCCATATCGGCCTCGCGGTACAGATCGTCGCCATCGGCGTGGCGCAGCGGGTCGAACACCGCCACGCCCACGCTCACGGTGATCGCCAGGCGGTGGCCGCCGGCGTCGAGCGGGCGCGCCACCAGGCTGGCGCGGAAATCCTCGGCGGCGCGCAGGGCTTCATCCGGCGCGACG
>JAYRTA010000338.1:0-2832 GCA_041919875.1 Arenimonas sp. | reverse complement strand
GCGCCCAGGGCCTGGGCGCGCAGGCGCAGCGGCCGGTCCAGGGCCTTGAGCGCGGCCAGGCCGTCGGCGGGCGCCAGCTGGCCGGCCAGCACGCGTTCGGCGATCGCGTCGGTGCGGGCCAGGCGGCCCAGGTTCTGCTCGCCCGGGTCCAGGCGCAGCACGCGCATGATGCCGTTGTGCGGCCCGCGCGCCGGGTCGGCGAAGCTCAGGATGATGCCGGTGGGGTTGGACCAGATCTCGCAGTCCAGGCCCAGGCGCTGGGCCACGCCCTCCACGGCGCCTTCCAGCCGCTGGGCGGTGGTGCCGTAGGCGTGCAGGCGCGAGGCCAGTTCGGCCACGAAATTGGCGCGGGCCTCGTAACTGGCCTGCGGGCTGATGGCGGGGTCCGGCATGGCGGGAAGCATGGCATGGATTATGCTGCACCCCGCCCCCTCCGACCTGGCCCACGCACCCGATGAGCCACGCCCCGAGCATGGAGACCAGCGACCGCCACCCGGGCATCCTGCGCGCCCGCGGTGAGTGGACCCTGGCCCACGCCGATACGATGCTGGCCCTGCTGGCCGCGGCGCCCGAGCGCGCCGAGGACATCGACGGCCGCGACATCGAGCGCCTGGACTCCGCCGGCGCCATGATGCTCTCGCGCTACGCGGTGCGGGTCGGCCTGGGCCTGGCCACGGTCGAGGTCCAGCCGCGGCACCAGCCGCTCACCGAGACGGTGCGCGAGCTCTGCGAGGCCCCGCGCCGCCGCCGGCGCAAGGACTACGGCGTGCGCGACATGCTGGCGCGCATGGGCTTCGCCACCGAGGACATCACCCGCGAGGTGCTGGCCCTGGTCGGCTTCCTGGGCCTGACCCTCAAGACCCTGCTGGGCATCGTGCTGCGCCCGTCGCGGTTCCGGCTCACGCCCACCGTGCACCACATGGAACAGGTGGGCCTGGACGCGGTGCCGCTGGTGATGCTGCTGAGCTTCATGGTCGGCGCGGTGATCGCCTTCCTCGGCGCGACCGTGCTGCGCGACTTCGGGGCCGAGATCTTCGTGGTCGAGCTGGTGGGCATCTCCTTCCTGCGCGAGTTCGCGGTGCTGCTCACGGCCATCCTGCTGGCCGGCCGCACCGCCAGCGCCTTCACCGCCCAGATCGGCGCGATGCAGAGCGGCGAGGAGGTGGACGCGATCCGAATCCTGGGCCTGGACCCGATCGAACTGCTGGTGGTGCCGCGCCTGGTGGCCCTGCTGGTGATGCTGCCGCTGCTGACGTTCCTGGCCATGGTCTCGGGCATCGCCGGCGGCCTGATGGTGGGCGTGGGCAGCCTGGGCATGTCGCCGGAGATGTTCCTCACCCGGCTGCAGGACACGATGGACATCCGGCACTTCTGGGTCGGCCTGTCGAAGGCGCCGATGTTCGCGGCGGTCATCGCCCTGATCGGCTGCCTGGAAGGTTTCCAGGTGCAGGGCACGGCCGAATCGGTCGGCGAGCGCACCACCTCGAGCGTGGTGCAGACCATTTCCCTGGTGATCCTGCTCGACGCCTTCGCGGCCCTGTTCTTCATGGAGATGCACTGGTGACCGGCGCCGAGGCCCCGCTGGCGATCCAGGTGCGCGGCCTGCGCAACCAGTTCGGCCGGCAGGTCGTCCACGAGGACCTCGACCTGGACGTGCGCCGGGGCGAGATCATCGGCGTGGTCGGCGGCTCGGGCACGGGCAAGTCGGTGCTGATGCGCGCCATCCTGGGCCTGCGGCCGCCGCAGGCCGGCCGCATCGAGGTGCTGGGCGTGGACGCGCTGTCCGACCGCGCCCGCGCCGATGGCGTGATCGAACGAAACACCGGCGTGCTGTTCCAGGGCGGCGCGCTGTTTTCTTCGCTCACCGTGGCCGAAAACGTCGCGGTGCCGCTGAAGGAACACTACCCGGGGCTGCCGCAGGACATGGTCAACGACCTGGCCATGCTCAAGATCCGCATGGCCGGGCTGTCCGAGGACGCCGGGGCCAAGCTGCCCTCGCAGCTTTCGGGCGGCATGCGCAAGCGCGCCGGCATCGCCCGCGCGCTGGCGCTCGACCCGGACCTGCTGTTCCTCGACGAACCCACCGCCGGCCTCGACCCGATCGGCGCCGCGGCCTTCGACCAGCTCATCCTCACGCTCAAGCGCGCGCTGGGGCTGACCGTCTTCCTCATCACCCACGACCTCGACACCCTGTACGCCATCTGCGACCGCGTCGCGGTGCTGGCCGACCGCCGGGTGCTGGTCAACGCCCCGCTGGCCGAGGTCGAGCGCTTCGACCACCCGTGGGTTCAGGAGTATTTCCACGGCCCGCGCGGACGCGCCGCGCAGGCCGCCAGGGCCCAGGAGGCTTGAGCATGGAAACACGCGCCAACCACGTCCTGATCGGCGCCTTCACCCTCGCGGTCTGCCTGTTCGCGGTGCTGTTCGCGCTGTGGGCGGCCAAGTACTCGAGCGAGAAGGCCTACGGTGAGTACGAGATCGTGTTCAGCGAAGCGGTGACCGGCCTGGGGGTCGGTAGCCAGGTGCTCTACAGCGGCATCGCGGTGGGCGCGGTGCGCGGGCTCTCGCTCGACCGCGACGACCCGCGCAAGGTCGTGGCCCGCATCCGCCTGGCCGCCGACACGCCGGTGCGCACCGATACCCGCGCCAAGCTCACCGTCACCGGCCTGGCCGGCACGGTGGTCGTGCAGCTCACCGGCGGCAGCCCCGGCGCGCCCCTGCTCGAGGGCGGCCGCGGCCGCGAGGTGCCGCGCATCCAGAGCGAGCCCTCGGCCCTGCAGAACATCGCCGCCACCGCCAGCGAGATCGTCGACCGCATCAACCGCCTGCTCA
>JAYRTA010000337.1:0-2840 GCA_041919875.1 Arenimonas sp. | reverse complement strand
GTGGCCGAGAGCGTGGGCGTGGGCAGCCGCGCGGGCTTCTACGACGGCACCGGCGCCATGCGCGACATGGTGCAGAACCACCTGCTGCAGCTGCTGTGCATCGTGGCGATGGAGCCGCCGGTCTCGCTGGATCCGGACGCCGTACGCGATGAGAAGCTCAAGGTGCTGCGCTCGCTGCGGCCGATGACCGTCGCCGACGTGGCCAGGGACACCGTGCGCGGCCAGTACACCGCCGGCGCCTCGGGCGGCGAAGCGGCTGCGGGCTACCTGCAGGAAGAGAACATCCCCGAAGACAGCGGCACCGAGACCTTCGTCGCGCTCAAGGCCCACATCAACAACTGGCGCTGGGCCAATGTGCCGATCTTCCTGCGCACCGGCAAGCGCCTGGCGGCGCGTCAGTCGGAGATCGTGATCGAGTTCGCCGAGTTGCCCTTCACCATCTTCAACGACTCGGCCCACAAGTCGGTCAACCGCCTGCTGATCCGCCTGCAACCGGAGGAACACATCCAGCTGCAGATGATGGCCAAGGAGCCCGGCAGCGGCATGAAGCTGCGCCCGGTGAGCCTGAACCTGGACCTGGAATCGGCCTTCACCGGCCGACGCGCCGAAGCGTATGAACGCCTGCTGATCGACGTCATCAAGGGGCGCCTGACGCACTTCATGCGCCGCGACGAACTGGAAGCCGCCTGGGCCTGGGTCGAACCCATCATCGACGGCTGGCAGCAGTTGGGCGAAAAACCCAAGCCCTACACCGCCGGCAGCTGGGGACCGGCCGCTTCTTCCGCCTTGATGGCCCGCGAAGGTTCATCCTGGGTCGAGGAATCCTGAACATGGCCGTGACCGAACACACCGGCGCCACACCCGCGGCCATCGCGGCGCACATCGCCGAGGCACTGCGCGCCGCCATTGCCGCGCGCGGCCAGGCCAGCCTGGCGGTCTCGGGCGGCCAGTCGCCGATACCGATGTTCGAAGCCTTGCGTGAGCAGGACCTGGACTGGTCGAAGGTCAGCATCGTGCTGGTCGACGAGCGCATCGTCCCCCGCGACCACACCGCCAGCAACACCGCCCTGGTCGCGCGCCACCTGCTGCAGGGCAAGGCCGCCGCCGCGCGCTTCCTGCTGTTCTTCCGCGAGCTGGCGCAGCTGTTCAACGCCGAGGTGCTGGACGCGCTGGTCGAAGACGCGGCCGCCCGCATCGCCGACCTGCCCTGGCCGCTGGACGTGGCGGTGCTCGGCATGGGCGAAGACGCCCACACCGCCTCGCTGTTCCCCGGCGCCCCCGGCTACGCGCGCGCCATCGCCACCGACGAACGACTGGCCTGGGTGGTGCCCGAGCAGGCGCCCGTGCCCGCGCCGCACGCGCGCATCAGCTTCACGCTCGGCGCCCTGCTCGCGTCACGGGAACTGTTGCTCTCCATCGCCGGCGAGTCCAAGCTTGCCGTCTACCGCCGTGCCGCCGAACGGGCCGACGAGGCCCTGCCCATTTCCCTGGTCCTGAATCAAACGCAGACGCCCGTGAGCGTCTGGATTGGCTGAACATGAACGCCCCCCTGAACCCCATCCTCACCCGCGTCACGCAGCGCATCACCGACCGCAGCGCCGACCTGCGCGGCCAGTACCTGCACACGGTCGAGACCTCGGCCAAGGCCGGCACCCAGCGCGCCGGCATGGGCTGCGCCAACATGGCCCACACGACAGCGGCGATGCCGTCCAACGACAAGCTCAAGATCCACGCCGAGAAGGCGCCCCACCTGGGCGTGGTCACGGCCTACAACGACATGCTCTCGGCCCACCAGCCGTATGAGCACTACCCTGAGCTGCTGCGCTCGCACGCCCGCTCGCTCGGCTTCTCGGCCCAGGTGGCCGGTGGCGTGCCCGCCATGTGCGACGGCGTCACCCAGGGCGCGGCCGGCATGGAGCTGTCGCTGTTCTCGCGCGACGTGATCGCGCTCTCCACCGCTGTCGCGCTCTCGCACAACGTGTTCGACGCCGCGCTGATGCTTGGCGTCTGCGACAAGATCGTGCCCGGCCTGTTCATGGGCGCGCTCCAGTTCGGCCACCTCTCGACCGTCTTCGTGCCCGCCGGCCCGATGACCAGCGGCCTCTCGAACGACGCCAAGGCCAAGGTGCGCCAGCAGTACGCGCAGGGCCTGGTCGGCCGCGACGCGCTGCTGGAAAGCGAAGCGCAGGCCTACCACTCGCCCGGCACCTGCACCTTCTACGGCACCGCCAACAGCAACCAGATGCTGATGGAAATCATGGGCCTGCACCTGCCGGGCTCGTCCTTCGTCAACCCGGGCACCGGGCTGCGCGAGGCCCTGACCAAGGCCGCCATGGACCGCGCCTTCGCCAACACCGGCCGCACCGGCGCGCCGCGCATCCGCCTGGCGGACATCGTGACCGAAAAGACCATCGTCAACGGCATCGTCGGCCTGCTGGCCACGGGCGGTTCGACCAACCACACCATCCACCTGATCGCGATGGCGCGCGCCGCCGGCATCCTGATCGACTGGGACGACTTCGCCGAGCTGTCGGGCGTGATCCCGCTGCTGGCCCGCGTCTACCCCAACGGCAAGGCCGACGTGAACCACTTCCACGCCGCGGGCGGCATGGGCTTCCTGATGCAGGAGCTGCTGGCCCACGGCCTGCTGCACGGCGACGTGAAGACCGTCATGGGCGAAGGCCTGGCCGCCTACACGCAGGAGCCCTGGCTCGACAACGGCCAGCTGGCCTGGCGCCCGGTGCCCTCGGCCAGCGCCGACCCCGCCGTGCTGCGCCCGGTGAGCGAGCCCTTCAGCGCCGACGGCGGCCTGCGCCTGCTGCAGGGCAACCTGGGCCGCA
>JAYRTA010000336.1:0-2844 GCA_041919875.1 Arenimonas sp. | reverse complement strand
GCGGCTTCGGGGTCGAGCTCGCCCTGCCCTGGGAGTCCGCATGACCGCCCCGCTGCGCGTGCTGGTGGTGGACGACGTGGCGCTGGCGCGCCAGCGCCTGGCGCGGCTGCTGTCGGCCATCGCCAACGTCGAACTGGTCGGCTGCCATGGCGACGCGGCCGCCGCCCGCCGCGCCCTGCCGATGGCGGCGCCGGACCTGGTGCTGCTGGACGTGGACATGCCCGGCGAGGACGGCATGGCGCTGGCCCGCGGGCTTGGCACCGAGGGCCCGGCGGTCGTGTTCACCACCGCGCATGCGCAATTCGCGCTCCAGGCCTTCCGGGTCGGGGCCGTGGACTACCTGCTCAAGCCGATCGAGGCGGCCAGCCTGCGCGAGGCGATCGAACGGGTGCGCTCCCGCCGCGGCGGCGGCCCGGGCGGCCACCTGGTGCTGCGCGAACGCGACCAGGTGCGCTGCCTGCCGATGGATTCGATCGACTGGATCGAATCGGCGGGCAACTACGCCTGCATCCGCGCCGCGGGCCAGGTGCACGTGCACCGGGAAACCCTGTCGCGCCTGGAGGCGCGCCTGGACCCGGCGCGGTTCCAGCGCATCCACCGCTCGCGCATCGTCAATGTCTCGCGCGTGGCGGGCCTCAAGCCCCTGCACAACGGCGACCACCGGCTCACCCTGGTGGACGGCAGCGAACTGGTGATGTCGCGCACCTACCGCGATGCGCTGTTCGCGCGCCTGCCCGGCCACGGATGACCCCGCGGCCCGCACGCCCCGTCCCGCGCCCCCTGTCCGCGGCCGCCGGGCGCGGCCATCGTCGGGCCACCCACCCTGTCCTGCTCGGAGAAACGACCATGCACCGCCCCCTCCTGCTTGCCTCCCTCGTTGCGCTGGGCCTGGCCCGGCCGGTGCAGGCCGCCGACCTGCTCGCCGTGGACCGGGTGGGAGGCCGCCTGCACGTGGTCTCGCTGGAAGACTTCCGCCTGCGCCACAGCATCAAGGTCGGCAGCTCGCCGCATGAAGTGATCGCCTCGGCCGACGGCAAGCGCGCCTACGTCGCGATCTATGGCGACGCCGAGTACCCGGGCAAGGAACTGGTGGAAGTGGACCTGGGCAGCGGCGAGGTCGTGCGGCGCATCGACGTCAGCCCGCTGGCGCGGCCGCATGGCCTGGCCCGTGCCGGCGAGAACATCTACTTCACGTCGGAGATGCACCGCGTGCTGGGCCGCTACAACCCGGGCCAGAACGCGGTGGACCGCGTGCTGGGCATCGGCGGCGACCTGCCGCACATGCTCGAGATCGCCGCCGACGGGCAGCAGCTGTTCACCGCCGACATGCTGTCGGGCACGGTGAGCCACCTGGACTTCCGCGCACACGCGGGCTTTCCGAAACTGCACAGCTACCCGGTCGGCGACAAGCCCGAGGGGCTGGCCATCCACCCCGATGGCAAGCAGGCCTGGGTCGGCCTGAACGGGGAAGGCCGCGTTGCCGTGCTCGACCTGGACACTGGCGAGGTGGTCGCGCGGCTGCCGGCGGGCAAGCAGCCGGCCCGGCTCGAGTTCAGCCGCGACGGCAGCCTCGCCTTCGGCATCGATCCGCACGAGAGCCGGCTGCTGGTGTTCGACGTGGCCGGGCGCACGCTCCGGCATTCGCACGTGGTCGAGGGCGTGCCGCTGGGCATGGCGCCGGGCGCGCGCGCCGATCGCCTGTTCGTCACCCTGGCCGGCGCGGGCGCGGTGGCCGAGCTCGACGTGGCCACCGGCAAGGTGCTGCGGCGGGTGGACGTGGACAAGGTGGCCGACGGCCTGGCGATCGCCGGTACGCCCTGAGGCGGCCGGCGGGACCGCGGCGCCGGCGGTTATTCGAAGCTGCCGACGCTGTCGCGCGCGAGGTTGTCGAAGCGGGTGTACTCACCGAAGAACTTGAGCTTGATCGTGCCCGTGGGGCCCGAACGCTGCTTGCCGATGATCACCTCGGCCAGGCCCTTGTCGGCCGAGTCCTTGTGGTAGTACTCGTCGCGGTAGATGAACATGATGATGTCGGCATCCTGTTCGATGGCGCCCGATTCGCGCAGGTCGGCCATCACCGGGCGCTTGTCGGTGCGCGATTCCAGGCCGCGGTTGAGCTGGGACAGCGCCACCACCGGGACGTTGAGCTCCTTGGCCAGGGCCTTGAGCGAGCGCGAGATCTCGGAAATCTCGGTGGCGCGGTTCTCGCCCGTGCCGGGCACCTGCATCAGTTGCAGGTAGTCGATCACGATCAGGCCCAGGTCGTGCTCGCGCTTGATGCGGCGGGCCTTGCTGCGCAGGACGTCGGGCGAGAGGGCCGGGGTGTCGTCGATGAAGACCTTGACCTCCGAGAGCATCTTGATGGCCATGTTTACGCGCGACCAGTCCTCGTCCTCGAGCTGGCCGGTGCGCAGGCGGGTGGCGTTGACGCGGCCGATGGAGGAGATGAGGCGGAAGGCCAGCTGCGAGGCCGACATTTCCATCGAGTAGACCGCGACGGCCTTCTTGGTCTTGATGGCGCCGAATTCGGCGATGTTGAGGGCGAGCGTGGTCTTGCCCATGGCGGGGCGGGCGGCCAGGATGATCAGGTCCGAGGGCTGCAGGCCGGCGGTCATTTCGTCCAGGTCGTGGAAGCCGGTGGGCAGGCCGGTGACGTTGCCCTGGTTCTCGTAGCGTTCCTGGAGGATCTGGAACGCGTCCTTCATGGCCTCGCGCAGGGTGACGAAGTCGGCGCGGCCGCGCCGGCCCTGTTCGGCGATCTTGAACACCTTCTGTTCGGCCGAGGACAGCACTTCCTGGCTGTCGCGCCCTTCGGGCTGGTAGGCGGCGTTGACGATGTCGGTG
>JAYRTA010000335.1:0-2856 GCA_041919875.1 Arenimonas sp. | reverse complement strand
GCACGAACTTCTCGCGCAGCTTGCCTTCCAGGTCCCGGGCCACGGCCGGATTGTCCTTCAGCCACTGGCGCACGTTCTCCTTGCCCTGGCCGATGCGGTCGCCGTTGTAGCTGTACCAGGCACCGGACTTCTCGATGAGCTTGGCATCCACGCCCATGTCGATGATCTCGCCTTCGCGGCTGATGCCCTGGCCGTAGAGGATCTCCGTGACGATGACCTTGAACGGGGGCGCCATCTTGTTCTTGACGACCTTGATCTTGGTCTGGTTGCCGATGACTTCCTCGCCCTTCTTCACCGAGCCGATGCGGCGGATGTCCAGGCGCACCGAGGCATAGAACTTCAGCGCGTTGCCGCCCGTGGTCGTTTCCGGGCTCTGGCCCGGCATCATCACGCCGATCTTCATGCGCAGCTGGTTGATGAAGATCACCATGCAGTTGCTGCGCTTGATGTTGCCGGTGAGCTTGCGCAGGGCCTGGCTCATCAGCCGCGCCTGCAGGCCCGGCAGCTGGTCGCCCATCTCGCCCTCGATTTCGGCGCGCGGCGTCAGGGCGGCGACGGAGTCGACCACCACCATGTCCACCGAGTTCGAACGCACCAGCATGTCGGCGATCTCCAGCGCCTGTTCGCCGGTGTCGGGCTGGCTGACCAGCAGGTCCTCGACGTTCACGCCCAGCTTCTGGGCATAGGTCGGGTCGAGCGCATGCTCGGCGTCGATGAAGGCGGCGGTGCCGCCGGCGCGCTGGCACTCGGCGATGGCCTGCAGGGTGAGCGTGGTCTTGCCCGAGGATTCCGGGCCGTAGATCTCGATCACGCGCCCCTTGGGCAGGCCACCGATGCCCAGGGCGATGTCGAGCATCAGCGAACCGGTGCCGATGACCTCGGCCGGCTCGGCGACCTTGTCGCCCATGCGCATGACCGCGCCCTTGCCGAACTGCTTTTCGATCTGGCCCAGGGCCGCGCTGAGGGCTCGCTTCTTGTTCTCGTCCATGGTCTTTCCTCGGGTGTGTGGATCGGGTTGGCGGCCACTCTAGGCGGTCAAAGTCTCAAATCCGGAGATGCGGCGGCAGCGGTGGATGGCCCGCACGCGGGTAGGCATTCGCCGCTCACCGGTTCGGCCTCACCAGGCCGCAGTACAGGCCCTCGATGGCGAAGTCCTGGTCCGGGCGGACCACGATGGGGGCGAAATCCGGGTTGCGCGGCAGCAGGCGCACGCCGTCCTTGCCCATCTTCAGCAGCTTGACCGTGATCTCCTCGTCCACGCGGGCCACCACGATCTGGCCGCTGCGCGCCTCGGCGGTGCGATGCACGCCGATCAGGTCGCCGTCGAGGATGCCCTCGTCGCGCATCGAATCGCCCGTGACCCGCAGCAGGTAATCCGGGGCGGGCGAGAAGAAGACGCGGTCGAGCAGCACCATGCCGTCCTGGCCGGCGTCGGCGCCGATCGGCAGGCCGGCGGCCACGCGGCCCAGGATGGGCAGGCGCAGGAGGTCGTCCCCGGCCGCCGGGACGAGGTCGGCGGCCGGGGGCGACACGAGACGGATGCCCCGGGCCTGGCCGGGGACGCGGCGGATGGCGCCCGCCTGCTCCAGGGCCTCGAGGTGGTACTGGGCCGCGCGCACGCCCTTGAAGCCGAAGGCGTGGGCGATTTCCACCTGGGAGGGCGGGACGCCATCGGCCTCGATGCGCTCGGCGAGGAAGGCCAGGATGGCCTGCTGGGTGTCGGTCAGTTCCATTAGTAGCAATACTACTAACGAACTCGCCGGCGCTGTCAAGCCCCCACCCGGCTCAGCCCGCCCGGTTCAGCCCGCCAGGGCCAGGAGGCCGCGCAGGGAGGCCGCCACGGTCTGCCGGCGCACGGCCTCGCGATCGCCGTCGAAGTGGAAGAGTTCGGCGCGCGGATACCCGCCCCGGCGCTTCCAGCCGATCCATACCGTGCCGACGGGCTTGTCGCTCGTCCCGCCGCCCGGGCCGGCGATGCCGGTGACCGCCACCGCGATGCTCGCACCCGAGGTCACCAGGGCGCCGGACACCATTTCCAGCACCGTCTCGCGGCTCACGGCGCCGTGCTCGGTCAGGGTTTCGGGCCGCACGCCGAGCAGGGCCTGCTTGGCCTCGTAGCTGTAGGCCGCCATGCCGCAGTCGAACCAGCCAGAGCAGCCCGGGATGTCGGTGATCATCTTGGCGATCCAGCCGCCGGTGCAGCTTTCCGCGGTGGCCAGCATCAGGTGGCGGGCCTGCAGGGCCGCGCCGACCCGTTCGGCCAGGGCGTGCAGGGCGTCGTCGTCGGGCAGCGGATTCTCGGACATGGCCGCAAGCCTAAGCCCTTGCCCACCGGCCGGCCATCGGGCCGAAGGTCACGCCCGGCTTGACAGCTCCGATTACAGGTGTAATCTCGGGCCACGATTACGGGCGTAAACGACCATGCAGATCAGTGATGCCGAAAGCCTGGTGATGGACGTCCTCTGGAGGCGCGCACCCCGCACCGCCGAGGACGTCGTCGCCGAACTCGCCGCCGCCCGGCAATGGCAGGAGGCCACGGTGAAGACCCTGCTCAACCGGCTGCTCACCAAGGGCGCGCTGCGCGCGGAGAAGGACGGCCGCCGCTACCTCTACCACCCGGTGCTGGCGCGCGAGGCCTGGGTGGCGGAGCAGAGCCGCGGCCTGCTCGACCGCTTGTTCGACGGCCGCGTCGCCCCCCTGGTCGCGCATTTCTCCCGGACGGAATCGCTCGATCCCCGGGACATCGCCGAACTGCGCCGCCTGCTCGAGGACCTCGACGATGGCCGCTGACCTGCTGGCGATCCTGGCCGACGCCACCCTCGCCTGCTCCCTGGCGATCCTGTTCGTCGTGGCGCT
>JAYRTA010000334.1:0-2870 GCA_041919875.1 Arenimonas sp. | reverse complement strand
GCCTCACCGGCGCGCGCTTCCTGTTCGACATGCGCGGCTTCTGGGCCGACGAGCGCGTCGACGGCGGGCTCTGGCCGCGTGGCGGGGTGATGTATCGGATCGCCAAGCGCTTCGAGCGGCGCTTCCTGCAATCCGCCGACCACGTGGTCTCGCTCACCCAGGCCGGCGTGGACGAGATGCAGCGCTTCGACTACCTGCAGGCCCGCCGCCCGCCCATGACCGTCATCCCCACCTGCGCCGACCTCGCGCGCTTCGTGCCGATCGAGGGCCAGCGCGACCCGGCCCGCTTCACCTTGGGCTACGTGGGCTCGGCCGGCACCTGGTATGTGTTCGAGGCCACCGCCCGCGCCTTCCGCCACCTGCTGGCCCGGCGCCCCGGGGCGCGGCTGCTGGTGGTCAACCGCAGCGAGCACGCGCTGATCCGCGCCCAGCTCGCCGCCGCCGGCATCCCCGATGACCGGGTGGAACTGCGTGCGGCCGGCCACGACCAGATCCCGGCCCTGATGGCGCGCATGGACGCCACTGCGTTCTTCATCAAGCCCACCTTCTCCAAGCAGGCCTCGGCCCCGACCAAGCTGGCCGAATTCCTGGGCTGCGGCATTCCCTGCCTGGCCAATGCCGGCGTGGGCGACATGGCCGGCATCCTGCGCGGGGACGGCGTGGGCATCGCCGTCGAATCCTTCGACAACGCGCATGTGGCCGAGGGCGTGGACGCGCTGCTGGCCCTGTGCGCCGACCCGGGCGTGCGCGCGCGCTGCGTGGCCTCGGCCCGGCGCCGCTTCTCGCTGGACGAAGGCGTCGCCCGCTACCGGGCCATCTACGAGGCGCTCGACCATGGCTGAGCCAACGCGCCTGCGCGTGCTGTTCCTCACCCGCTATCCGCTGGCCGGCGCCTCCAGCCGCTACCGCGTGTTCCAGTACCTGCCGCACCTGCAGGCCGAGGGCCTGGACTGCACCGTGCAGTCCTTCATGGACGACCGCCTGTACGCGCTGAGCTTCGCGCCCGGCCGCACCCTCGCCAAGCTGTGGCACACGCTCGCGGCCACCGCCCGCCGCCTGTGGGCCCTGCGCCACTGGCGCCGCTACGACGTCATCTACCTGCAGCGCGAGCTGCTGCCCTTCGGCCCGCCCTGGGTGGAGCGCTGGCTCAAGCGCCGCGGCCGGCGCCTGGTGTTCGACTACGACGACGCCCTGTTCATCGCCAAGCCCAGCCGCTACAACCCGCTGGCCACCTTCTTCCGCTCGCCGGGCAAGGTGCGCGAGCTGATGGGCCTGGTGGATCTGGTCTGCGCCGGCAACGACTGGCTGCGCGACCAGGCGCGCGCGCTCGGTGCCCGCGCCGAAACCCTGGACGTGGCCGAGGACACCGGCCGCTACCTGCCGCCGCCGGCGCTTCGCCGCGACGACGTGGTGACCATCGGCTGGCTGGGCTCCACGTCCACCGTGAAGTACCTGCGCCTCATCGAACCCGTGCTGCGCGAGCTGGCCGCCGAGTTCCCCGGCCTGCGCTTCGAACTGATGGGCGGCGGCGAGTTCGCCATGCCCGGCGTGCCCTGGCAGGGCCTGCCGTGGTCGCTGGAAGGCGAGGTGCAGGCCCTGGCCCGCTACGACATCGGCCTGATGCCCCTGCCCGAGGAGGACTGGGCCAAGGGCAAGTCCGGCGGCAAGGCCCGCACCTACATGGCCGCCGGCGTGGTGCCGGTATGCAGCGCCATCGGCTACAACTTGGAGCTGATCGAGCCCGGCCGCACCGGTTTCCTGTGCCGCAGCCCGGAGGACTGGGCCCGCACCCTGCGCGAGCTGGTGCGCGACCCGGCCTTGCGCACCCGGGTGGGCGAGGCGGCCCGGGCCGAGGTCGACCGGCGTTTCTCACCTGCCCAGCAGGCGCGGAAGATGGCAGGCTACCTGCGCGGGTTGGTGCCCGCGCCGCCCGCGGCCTCTTGAGTCCAATCGATGTTCCTGTACCTGACGACCTACTTCCTGGGCGCCCTGTGGGCCTTCGCCTTGCGCCACCGCCGGCAGGCGGTGCTCGCGGCGGGCGCTGCCTTCTTCTTCCTGCTGCTGCTCGCGGGTGGGCGTTATGAGGTGGGTTGCGACTACCGGGCCTACGATGCCCGCTTCTATTCCCTCTATCCGCCTTCCTATGGTTGGTTTTCGGCATTCGAGCATGGGGAAGGAGGCTTTCACGGCCTCAACCTGATTGCCCGCGACCTGGGCCTGGGCTTCAACGGCGTTGTCTTCCTGGCTTCATTCGTGTCGCTCTTCGGGCTTTGGCGCTTCAGCCGGCTGGCGACCAATCCGCTGGCATTGCTGGTGACGGCTTTCCCCATCCTCGTGGTCCAGCTCGGCATGTCGGGCATGCGCCAGGCCGCCGCCCTGGGCGTGCTGATGCTGGCCTACGTGGCCTTCACCGAGCGGAAGCGCCTGGTGACGGCGCTCTGGGTGCTGGTTGCGTTCCTGTTCCACACGTCGGCCATCGTGATGCTGCCGATCGCGCTGCTCGCGCGAACGGCGATATTTGCCAGGTATGTCTTCATGGCGGTGCTGGTGGTTGGCCCGATCGCCGCGTGGTTGTTGGGCGGCCGGCTGGAGGTCTATACGGACCGGTACGTGGACCAGATTTACGGCGAGAACTCCTCGAACGGGGCCTGGATTCGCTACTTTATTGCCGCGATCCCGTTCGCCCTCGTGGCCTGGAAGCGCAAGCGCGTCGAGCAGGCGTTTCCGCGGCTGTTTCCCATGATCTGGCTGTTCGCCTATTCAATGATGGCCCTGGCAATCGTCGGCTCGGTTTCGAGTGTTGCGCTACACCGACTCACCTTTTATGTGCTCCCGGTCAGCCTGCTTGCACTGCACTGCGCCAGCGAGTG
>JAYRTA010000333.1:0-2876 GCA_041919875.1 Arenimonas sp. | reverse complement strand
GTCCAGGCGGCTGCGCTCGGCGCCGAGGTCGATCAGGCCCTCGAGCGGGATCAGCAGCTTGAGCGTGCCGACCACGGCGGCGGCCGCGGCGGGGGCGTCGCCCTCGATCCGTAAGCTTCCCCGGTCGATAGACACCCGATAAGTGGAAGTCGAAGTACGGCGCCCCTGGGTGAACCACTCCCGGCTCTTCGGAGGGTTCCCGGGGAAAGCCTTACCCCAGCTTTTCGCGCTGCGCCTGCAGCGCCGTCTGCTGGCGGCTCCAGTCCGCGAGGCGCGCGCGCTCCTGTTCGACCACGGCAGCGGGGGCGTTCTGGACGAAGGTGGCGCTGCCGAGCTTGGCTTCGCACTTGGCGATTTCGGCGGCGATGCGCTTGAGTTCCTTGTCCAGGCGGCTGCGTTCGGCGCCCAGGTCGATCAGGCCCTCGAGCGGGATCAGCAGCTTGAGCGTGCCGACCACGGCGGCGGCCGCGGCGGGGGCGTCGCCCTCGATCCATTCAATGCCGTCGAGGCGGGCGAGGAAGGTGAGCGCCGGGGCGTGGCGGGCGATGCGGTCGCGGTCGACGGCATCGCCATCGGCCAGCCGCAGCGGCACGGTCTTGGCCGGGGCGATGCCCATCTGGCTGCGGATCGAGCGCAGCTGGGTGACGGCCGACTTGAGCCATTCGATGTCGGCCGCCGCGGCCGGCTGGTCGAGGTCGGGTTCGATCGCCGGGAAGGCCTGGGTGCTGATGCTCGGGGCGCCGCGGCCGAGGCGCGGCGCGACGGTCTGCCAGATCTCCTCGGTGACGAAGGGGATGATCGGGTGCAGGGCGCGCAGCAGCTGCTCGAGCACGTGCAGCAGGGTGTGGCGGGTGCTGTCAGCGTCCGCGGCGTCCGTTCCCTGCAGGGCCGGCTTGGCCAGTTCCAGGAACCAGTCGCAGAACTCGTTCCAGGCGAATTCGTACAGGGCCTGCGCGGCCAGGTCGAAGCGGTAGTCGGCGTAGGCGGCCTCAATCTCGCGCAGCAGCTGGTTGAAGCGGTGCAGGATCCAGCGCTCGGCGTCGGTGCGCGGCTGCGGCAGGCCGCGGGCTTCGAAGCCCTCGCAGTTCATCAGTGCGAAGCGGGCGGCGTTCCACAGCTTGTTGCAGAAGTTCTTGTAGCCCTCGCAGCGGGCCAGGTCGAACTTGATGTCGCGGCCGTGCGTGGCCAGCGAGGCGAAGGTGAAGCGCAGCGCGTCGGCGCCGAAGGCCGGGATGCCCTCGGGGTATTCCTTGCGCGTGGCCTTCTCGATGCGCGGGGCGTCGGTGGGCTTCATCAGGCCGCTGGTGCGCTTGGCCACCAGCGCGTCGGCCGAGATGCCGTCGATGATGTCGATCGGGTCGAGCACGTTGCCCTTGGACTTGGACATCTTCTGGCCGTCGCGATCGCGCACCAGGCCGGTGATGTAGACGTCCTTGAAGGGCACCCGGCCGGTGAAGTGGTCGGTCATCATGATCATCCGGGCCACCCAGAAGAAGATGATGTCGAAGCCGGTGACCAGCACCGAGGTCGGCAGGCGCTTGTCGAAGCCGCGCGCGGCCATGGCCTGCGGGTCGGGCCAGCCCAGGGTGCTGTGCGACCACAGCGCCGAGGAGAACCAGGTCTCGAGCACGTCGTTGTCGCGGGTGAGCGCGACTTCGTCGCCGAGGCCGTGCTTCGCGCGCACTTCCGCCTCGTCGCGGCCGACGTAGGCCTGGCCCGACGCGTCGTACCAGGCCGGGATGCGGTGGCCCCACCAGAGCTGGCGGCTGATGCACCAGTCCTGGATGTTGCCCATCCAGTGCCGGTAGGTGTTGATCCAGTTCTCGGGCACGAAGCGCACCGAGCCGTTCTCCACCAGCTCCAGGCCGCGCCGCGCCAGCGATTCCATCCTGACGAACCACTGGTCGGTGAGGTAGGGCTCGATCACCTGGCCGGTGCGGTCGCCGCGCGGCACCTGCAGCTTGTGCTTCTTCTCCTCGACCAGCAGACCGTCCGCCTCGAGGTCGGCCAGCACAGCCTTGCGGGCGGCGTAGCGGTCCAGGCCGCGGTACTTCTCCGGGGCGTTGGCATTGATGGCCGCCTCGGGCGTGAGGATGTTGATCATCGGCAGGCCGTGGCGCTGGCCCACCGCGTAGTCGTTGAAGTCGTGCGCGGGCGTCACCTTCACCACGCCGGTGCCGAAGGCGCGGTCCACGTAGTCGTCGGCGATGATCGGGATTTCGCGGCCGCTCAGCGGCAGGCGCACGGCCTTGCCGACCAGCGCGGCGTAGCGCGGGTCCCCGGGGTGCACCATGGCCGCGGTGTCGCCCAGCATCGTCTCGGGGCGGGTGGTGGCGACCACCAGGTAGTCGCGTATCTCGCGCAGCGTCTCGTTGCCGTCGGCATCCACCTCGACGTGCTCGTAGCTCACGCCCTCCGCCAGCGGGTAGCGGATGGACCACAGCTTGCCGTCTTCCTCCTCGCTCACCACTTCCAGGTCGGAGATGGCGGTCTTGAGCACCGGGTCCCAATTCACCAGGCGCTGGCCGCGGTAGATCAGGCCTTCCTCAAACAGACGCACGAAGGTTTCCACCACGGCCTGGCTCGGGCCGGCGTCCATGGTGAAGGTTTCGCGGCTCCAGTCGCCCGAGGCGCCCATGCGGCGCATCTGGCGGGTGATGGTGTCGCCCGATTCCTGCTTCCAGGCCCAGACCTTTTCGATGAACCTGTCGCGGCCGAGCGAATCACGGGTCTCGCCCTTGCCCTCGAGCGCCAGGTTGCGCGAGACCACCATCTCGGTGGCGATGCCGGCGTGGTCGGTGCCCATCTGCCACAGCGTGTCGTAGCCCTTCATGCGGTGGTAGCGCACCAGCGCATCCATCAGGGTGTGCTGGAAG
>JAYRTA010000332.1:967-2892 GCA_041919875.1 Arenimonas sp. | reverse complement strand
TTCCAGCGCCACCGTGCACGACCACGCCATGGGCCCGGGCGAGGCGATCGAGATCGCCGTGAGCTATGTCGCCGGCGGCGCCGCGACGGCGCTGTTCGAAGCCCTGGACGAAGGCCAGCAGATCCAGGCCTCCGGCCCCTACGGCCGCTTCTGCCTGATGCCCCAGGACGGCAACCGCCGCTACCTGCTGGTGGCCACCGGCACCGGCGTCACGCCCTACCGCGCGATGCTGCCCAAGCTGGCCGAGCTGATCGCCCTGCGCGGGGTCGAGGTGGTGGTGCTGTTCGGCTGCCGCACAGCGGCCGAGCTGCTCTATGCCGAGGATTTCCTCGCCTTCGCCCGCCAGCACCCCGGCTTCCGCTTCATTCCCTGCTTCAGCCGCGAACTGCCGGCCGACGCACTGCCGGACATGCGCCAGGGCTACGTGCAGGACGCCCTGGCCGAGCTCGCGCCCTCGGCCGAGGGCGACATCGCCTACCTGTGCGGCAACCCGAACATGGTCGATGCCTGCTTCGAGCAGCTCAAGGCCGCCGGCCTGCCGATCCCGCACATCCGCCGCGAGAAATACGTCAGCTCGAAATGAACCGGCCGGCCCCGGGCCGGCCTGCGCGCGACCACGCATCGCCTCGACCCGGCACCGTCCTGCCCCGGCGGGCTTGCACACGCGCGGGTCGCGTCCTAGCGTGGCCGCGACCCCTGCAGGAACCCCCATGCCGGACACGGGCAAGACGTCGCACCTGGGCCGCCTCGCCAACGGCTTCTTCCTCGCCGTGGCCGCCGGCCTCGGCGGTTACCTGGGCGCGCGCCACGGCCTGTCGCGCGAGTGGATCCGCGGCGCCCTCGACGCGCTGTCGGCCTGGGACCTGCTGGCCCTGCCCCTGCTCGCCCTGGCCACCCTCGCCTTCCATGAGCTCGGCCACGCCATCGGTGGCTGGCTGCGCGGCATGCGCCTGCTGATGTTCATCGCCGGGCCCTTCGGGCTGGTGCGCACGCCGGCGGGCCTGAGGCCGCGCCTGTACTTCAAGCTCGGCACCCTGGGCGGGATGGCGGCGATGCTGCCGGGCGGCACGCGACCGCTGCGCGAGCAGCTGGGGCCCCTGATGCTGGGCGGACCCGTCGCCAGTGCCCTGCTGGCGCTTGCCGCGGGCGTGGGCGCCGCGCAGTCGGACGGTCGCCTGGCGGTGTGGCTGGCCTTCGTGGCCGCGGTGTCGGGGATGGTGTTGCTGGTCACCGCCGTGCCCGCGCGCATGGGCGGCTGGGAAAGCGACGGCCTGCAGTGGTGGACCCTGCGCCGCGAGCCGGCGCGGGCCGAGCGCGCCGCCACCCTGATGTCGCTGGTGTCGCAGAGCCTGGCCGGCACCCGGCCGCGCGACTACGACCCGGCGCAGCTGGCGCGCCTGGTGGCCGACCCGGGCGAGGACGCCCGCGGCGCCATCAGCGCCTGGCTGATCGCCTACGCGCACGCGCTCGACCAGGGCCGGGTGGACGACGCGGGCGCGTGGATCGACCGCATCGCGCCGCGCGTGGACGAGTACCCCGATGCCTTCCGCCAGGGCCTGGCGGTCGAACTGGCCCTGTTCGAGGCCCTGCACCGGCGCCGCCCGGACGAAGCCCGGGCGTGGTTGGCGCGCGCGCGGGGCGGCATCGTCGATCGCTCGCGCCGGGAACTGGCCACCGCGGCGGTGGCGGCGCTCACCGGCGAAGTGGCCGTCGCGCGGCGCGCGCTCGATGCCGCGCAGGCGCACCTGGGCCGGTCGATGGATGCCGGCGGCGCGATCGCCTGGGCCGAACAGATCGCCGCGCTGCGCCGGTCGCTGCCCGCGGCCTGAGCCCGCCCGCGCCGGGCCTTGTCACGTTTCGGCGCCGGCGGCGTCTATAGACTTCGAGGGGCACGTGCCCCGGAACCGAGGTCCCCATGCGACGCC
>JAYRTA010000332.1:0-957 GCA_041919875.1 Arenimonas sp. | reverse complement strand
TGCTAGCCTGCGCGCCGGTCTCCGCGCGCACGCTGGGCAGCCTCGAATTCACCGCCTGCGACCTGGCCCGCCCGGGCACCGGCGCCACCACGCGCGCCGAATGCGCCACGCTCGAGGTGCCGGAGAATCCCGACGCACCCCAGGGCCGCACGATCCGCCTGCGCCTGGCCCTGTTGCCCTCGCGCGCGGCCGAACCCTTGCCCGACCCGGTGGTGATGCTCGCCGGCGGCCCGGGCCAGGCCGCCACCGAGGCCTTCGGCGCGATGGCCGGCGACCTCGCCCGCCTGCGCGAGCGCCGGCACGTGCTGCTGATGGACCAGCGCGGCACGGGCGGCTCGCAGCGGCTGGCCTGCGACCTCCCCGACGACCTCAGCACCGGGTCCGCCAGCGCCGAGGTGCAGGTGGCGATGGCGCGCGAATGCCTTGAGGCGCTGGACGGCGACCCGGCGATGTACACCACGTCCGTGGCCGTGCGCGACCTGGAAGCACTGCGCGTCGCGGTCGGCTCGCCGGCCTTCAATGTCTACGGCGGCTCCTACGGCACGCGCGTGGCGCAGGAATACGCGCGCCAGTTCCCGGCCTCGGTGCGCACCCTGGTGCTCGACGGCGTGGTGCCGCCCAGCCTGGCCCTGGGCAGCGAGCACGCGATCAACCTGGAAGCGGCGCTCAAGCAGATCCTCGGCGCCTGCGCCGCCCAGCCCGCCTGCGTCGAAGCCTTCGGCGACCCGTATGCGCGCCTGCGCGGCCTGCGCGACAGCGCCCGCGCCGCGCCGCGCGCCGTGCCGCTGCGTGATCCGCTGACGAACGCGCCGCGCGAGCTGCGCCTGGACGGCGACACCGTGGCGGTGGTCGCGCGGCTGTTCGCCTACGCGCCCGAGTCGGCCGCCCTGCTGCCGCTGCTGGTGGAGGAGGCCGCCCAGGGCCGGCCGGAGCCGCTGCTGGCCCAGGCGGCCTTGG
>JAYRTA010000331.1:0-2895 GCA_041919875.1 Arenimonas sp. | reverse complement strand
GATGCCGATGTTCTCCTCGACCACGCGCGCCAGCGTGCTGCCGGCGGGCGCGACATGGCGAAGGAAGCCCAGCATGGCGCGTGCATGCGCCAGGCGCTCGTGGGCGGGCTTGCCTTCGGCGTGCAGCAGCATCGCATCACGGGCGATCTCGCGGGTCTTCCACCCGGGATAGGCATTGAAGCTGACGTAGGCCACGCCCTCGGGCGCCAGCACCTGGCCGACCAGGGCGAACATCGCCTCCTGGGCGGGGCGCGGGATCCAGCTGTGCAGGCCGTGGCAGATGACGTAATCGAACTCGCCCAGCGCGGCCGCATCGAGCGTGGTCAGGTCGGCTTCCGCGAGGCGGGCGTTGGCCAGGCCCAGCCGCTCGGCCCGGGCCTGTCCGCGCGCGATGTGCGAGGCGGAAATGTCCAGGCCCAGGACACTCGCCCCGGGGTGGCGCAGGGCCACCGGCAGCAGGTTGCCGCCCGAACTGCAGCCCAGCTCGAGCACGCGCGCGCCGGCGACCGGCGGCGCGCCCAGGCCGTGCAGGTGGGCGACGGCGGCCAGCTGCTCCGGCGCGCACTGCGGGTAGGCGAAGGACGCGTAGGGAATGGCGTCGTAGTAGCCGCGGACGTCCGACGGGGCCTGCGTCATCGTTCAGCAGCAGCCGTGTTCGCCGAACTGCGCGTGGCCGTCGTGCACGCCGACGCCGCGGGTCAGGCCCTTCTGCGAGGCCTCGTAGTGGTCGGCGATCACCCGCGCCACGGCCGCGGTCACGCGCTTGCCGGTGGGGATGTGCAGGAACTCGTTGGGGCCGTGCGCGTTGGAATGCGGGCCGAGCACGCCGGTGATCATGAACTGCGCGCCCGGGAACTTCTCGCCCAGCATGCCCATGAAGGGAATGGTGCCGCCTTCGCCCATGTACATGGCCGGGGCGCCGAAGAATTCCTGGCTGGCGGTGTCGATGGCCTTCTCCAGCCAGGGCGCCAGGGCCGGCGCGTTCCAGCCGGTGCTGGCCTTCTCCAGTTCCACCTCGACCCGGCAGCCATTGGGCGGATTGGCCTCGAGCACGCGCTTGATCACCTCGCCGGCCTTCTTCGGCTCCAGGGTCGGCGGCAGGCGCAGGCTCAGCTTGACCGCGGTATGCGGGCGCAGCACGTTGCCGGCGCTCGACAGCGGCGGCAGGCCGTCCGCGCCGGTGATCGACAGCGCCGGGCGCCAGGTGCGGTTGAGCACCAGTTCGGCCAGGTCGGCGTTCATCGGCGTCATGCCCGGCAGGAAGGGGAACTTGTCCCAGACCTCGCTGCCCAGCACTTCGGCGGCGCGGCGCGCCTGCTCGATGCGCTGGCCGGGGATGTCCACGTACAGCTCGTCCACCAGGATCCTGCCGGTGGCTTCGTCCTCCAGGCGCGAGAGCAGCTGGCGCAGCACGCGGAAGCTCGAGGGCACGATGCCGCTGGCGTCGCCGCTGTGCACGCCTTCGCCGAGCACGCTCACCTTGAGGTTGCCGCCGGCCAGGCCGCGCAGCGAGGTGGTGCACCAGAGCTGGTCGTAGTTGGCGCAGCCCGAATCCAGGCACACCACCAGCGAGGGCTTGCCGATGCGCTCGGCCAGGTGGTCGACGTAGTAGGGCAGGTCGTAGCTGCCCGATTCCTCGCAGGCCTCGATCAGGATCACGCAGCGGCTGTGCGGCTTGCCCTGCTCCTTGAGCGCGCGGATGGCGGTGAGCGAACCGAACAGCGCGTAGCCGTCGTCGGCGCCGCCGCGGCCGAACAGCTTGTCGCCCTTGATCACCGGCTTCCAGGGGCCGAGGTCGTCGGCCCAGCCGGTCATTTCCGGCTGCTTGTCCAGGTGCCCGTACAGCAGCACGGTGTCGTCGCCCTCGCCCGGCACCTCGATGTAGATCAGCGGGGTGCGGCCCTCGAGTTCGACCACCTCGACCTGCATGCCGGCGATCGGCTGGGAGCGCGCCCAGGTGGCCAGCAGCTGGGTGGCGGCGTCCATGTGGCCGTTGGCCTTCCAGTTCGCGTCGAACATGGGCGACTTGTTCGGGATGCGGATGTACTCCACCAGCTGCGGGACGATGTCGCCATCCCAGGCGTCGGCGATGAAGCGGTCGGTCTTGGCGGTATCCATGGCGGGTCCTGCGTGTGAGTCAAGGCGGCCAGTTTACCCCCTCCGCCCGGGGCCGGCCGCCGCGCCTGTAGGAAGGCGCCGACGGCCGGACAGGCCGGTTTCGGCGCCCGGGCGCCGCCGAACGGCGATGCCGGCCGGCCGGGCCGGTGCCGAGACTGGCCCCGTCGCGCACCCCGCGCGGCGCCATCACCCGACAAGGACATCGCCATGAAGAAGAAACCGTCGATCCTCACCGCCCTGCTGCTGTCGGCCTTCCTGGCCGCCGGCGCGGTGGGCGCCGCCGAAGAGAAGGTGGACATCAACACCGCCGACGCCGCCACGCTCGACCGCGTGCTCAACGGCGTCGGCCCCAGCAAGGCCGCCGCGATCATCGCCCACCGCCAGCAGCACGGCGCCTTCCGCAGCGCCGACGACCTGGCCGAGGTCAAGGGCATCGGCCTGGCGCTGGTGGAACAGAACCGCGACCGGATCACCGTCGGTCGCGCCGAAGCCAAGGCCCCGGCCGCCGCGCCGGCCCAGCCCCCCGCGCAGTGAGCGGCGCCCGGCCGGTCCGCTCCACCCCTGGCGGGCCGGCCGGGTACCCGGGAGATCCCATGGACGAGCGCAAGCCCCCGCGCGCCGGCGTACGCGTCGAGGACGCCATCGAAGAGCGCACCGCGACCCCGGCACCGGCGCCCGCGCGGCGCGAGCGCCGCCGCAGCGAACGCTCGGTGGCCGGCCGCACCTACCACGTCAGCCTGGCCACCCTGTACCGCCGCCCCGTGTTCGACGACCCGG
>JAYRTA010000330.1:0-2918 GCA_041919875.1 Arenimonas sp. | reverse complement strand
TGGCGGGCGGGCAGGGCGTGCTGCTGATGTGCGGGCATTTCACCCATACCGAACTGGCCGCGCGCCTGCTGGGCGACGCACTGGGCCGGCCGGTGAGGGTGGTGGTGCGCCGGCACAATTCGCCCTGCCTGGAGCGCTGGTTCGAGGCCTCGCGGGCGCGCGTGTTCGGGCCGAGCATCGGCAAGAAGGACGTGCGCGCGCTACTCAAGGCGCTGCAGGCCGGCGAACCGGTGGTGTATTCGGCCGACCAGAACTTCACCTACCAGAACGCCTTCGTGCCCTTCCTGGGCGTGCCGGCGGCGACCTTGACGGCGGTGCCCGACCTGGTGGCGCGCGGGCGCGCGCGCCTGCTGCCGTTCTGGTACCGGCGCGACGACGACGGCCACTACCGGATCCGGATCGAGGACACCTGGGCCGGCTGGCCGGCCGGCGACCCGGCGCAGGACGCGGCCCGCTACATGCACGAGCTCGGCCAGGTGGTGCAGGAGGCGCCGTCGCAATACCTCTGGGCGCATCGCCGCTTCAAGACCCGGCCGCCGGGCGAGCCGCCGCTGTACTGAGCGGCGCGCGGATCAGTAGCGCCGGCGCGTGCCGTCGGGCTGGCGCTTGAAGCGCTGGTGCAGCCACAGGTACTGCTCGGGCCGGCGCCGGATCAGGCCCTCGAGCGTGGCCATGATGCGGGCGGTGTCGGCGGTGGCGTCGCGGGTGGGGAAGTCGGCCAGCGGCGGCATCACCTCGATGCGGTAACGGCCGTCGGGCAGGCGCTCGTGGAACAGCGGGAGCACCGCCGCGCCGCTCAGGCGCGCCAGCTGGTGGGTGGAGGTGAGGCTGCGTGCCGGCTGGCCGAAGAAAGGCACGTAGACGTTGTCGCCGCGCCGGGTTTCCTGGTCGGGGGCGAACCACAGCAGGCCGCCCTGCTTGAGGTGGCGGATCGCCGGGCGCAGTTCGTCGCGCGAGAACATCGCCTCGGCATGGCGCAGCCGGCCGCGCTTGACCGCCCACTCCATCACCGGCTCCTCGTGCGGCCGGTACATCGCGCCCAGGCGCACGTGCTGGCACAGCAGGCGCAGGCAGACCTCGAGCGTGGTGAAGTGCGCCGAGACCAGGATCACGCCGCGGCCGCCGGCGTGCGCCGCGTGCAGGTGCTCGAGGCCGGTGATCTCCAGGCCGCGGTCGACCGGCGCGAGCCGGCCCCACCAGGCGCGCAGGAATTCGAACAGGCTGATGCCCAGGGAGCGGAAGCTGGCGTCGAGCAGGCGGGCGCGCGCGTCCGGCGCGAGTTCGGGGAAGCACAGGTCGAGGTTGGTGGCCGCCACGCGCCGGCGCGAGGGCAGCAGGATCGCCAGCGCGCGCCCGAGCCAGGGTCCCGCGGCGCGCTGCAGCCGCCAGGGCCAGCGCGCGACCGTCCAGCCCAGGGCCACCAGCAGCCAGGCGGGCCAGTGGCGGGGCGAGAGCGGCGGGCGTTCGAGGGGCTCGGACATGCGGCCGCCATTCTAGCGGCTGCCGCCGCGCGGCCGTCCCCGCTATCCTTGCCGCATGCACGTCACCCTTGGGCAGCGGATGGTGCTGGGCCTGTATTCGCTGGTCCTGCACCTGGCGTTCCCGGTCACCCTCTACCACCTGGTCTGGCGCGGCATGCGCCAGCGCGCCTACCTCGAGCGCTGGAGCGAGCGCTACGCGCTGGGCGGCACGCCGGCGCTGGCCGGGGCGATCTGGGTGCATGCGGTGTCGGTGGGCGAGGTGATCGCGGCGCGGCCGCTGGTGGACGGCCTGCTGGCCCGCCATCCGGACCTCCCGGTGCTGGTGACCACGATCACGCCGACCGGGTCCGAACGCGTGCGGGCGATCTGGGGCGAGCGCGTGCACCACGCCTACCTGCCCTACGACCTGGGCTCGATGGTGCGGCGCTTCCTCGACCAGGCGCGGCCGGCGCTGGCGATCGTGGTGGAAACCGAAATCTGGCCCAATCTCTACGTCGAATGCGGCCGGCGCGGGATCCCGCTGCTGATGGTGAATGCGCGCCTGTCCGCGCGTTCGCTGCGCGGCTACCGGCCGGTGCGCCCGCTGACGCGCCTGGCCCTGCGCGCGGTCACCGTGGTCGCGGCGCAATCGCAGGACGATGCCGACCGGCTGGTGGCGATCGGCGCCGACCCGGCGCGGGTGCGGGTGACCGGCAACCTCAAGTACGACCTGGCCCTGCCCGCCGGCCTGGAGGCGCAGGCCTCGGCCTGGCGCGCCGGCTGGGGCGCGGCGCGGCCGGTGTGGATCGCCGCCAGCACCCATCCGCCGGAAGAGGCGCAGGTGCTGGCGCTGCATGCCCGCCTGCGCGAGGCGCACCCGGACCTGCTGCTGCTGTGGGCGCCGCGCCATCCCGAACGGTTCGGACCGGTGGCGACGCAAGTGGAGGACGCCGGCCTGGCCTTTTCCCGGCGCAGCGTCGAGCGCCTGCCCCGGGCCGGCGACGCGGTGTTCGTGATCGACACGCTGGGTGAGCTGCTGGCCTTCTACGCCGCGGCCGACGTCGCCTTCGTCGGCGGCAGCCTGTGCGAGGTGGGCGGGCACAACATGCTCGAACCCGCCGCCCTGGGCGTGCCCGCGGTGGTCGGGCCGCACACCTTCAATTTCGCCGACGTGACGCGGCGGCTGCGCGAGGCCCGCGCGATCGAACAGGTGCCCGACGCCGAGTCGGCCGGGCGGGCCATCGGCGCCTTGCTGGAAGATTCGCCCCGTCGGGCAGCGATGGGCGCGGCGGCCCGGGCGGAAGTGTCGGCGCTCTCGGGTGCGCTCGGGCGCACCCTGGACCTGGCCGACGACGCCCTGGCGAGGTCGGGCCGGCCGGGCTGAGCCCCGCCGGCCCAGGTCGGATTACTCGTCGGCGGTGTTGCTGGCGTCGAGCGCGGCTTCGGCGTCGGCCACCT
>JAYRTA010000329.1:0-2923 GCA_041919875.1 Arenimonas sp. | reverse complement strand
TGTCCTCGCCTTCCAGGAAGCCGTGGATCTCGGTCTCGCCCTCGGCCAGGGCGCCCAGCATCACGGCCCGGTGCGACACCGATTTGTCGCCCGGCACCGAAAGTTCGCCGCGCAGCGGGGTGCCGGCGCCGGCCAGCCAGTCCAGGCGCGGACCGGCACTCACGCCATCACCTCGTCCAGGGCGGCAAGCAGGCGCCGGTTCTCGTCGCGCGTCCCCACGGTCAGGCGCAGGCAGTCGGGCAGGCCGTAGCCGGCCATCGGCCGGGGCACGACGCCGCGGGCGGCCAGGCCGGCCTCGATCGCCTGCGCCGGCCGGCCGAAGTCCACCAGCAGGAAATTGGTCTGCGAGGGGCCGACCGCCAGCGATCGCGCCCGCAGGGCATCGCCCAGGGCATCGCGCTCCCGGGCAGTGGTCTCGCGCACGTGCCGCAGGTGCTGGTCATCCGCCAACGCGGCCTCGCAGGCAGCGAGGGCCGGGCCATTGACGTTGAAGGACTCGCGCAGTCGCTCGAGCACGGACACCAGGCCCGGATCCGCCACCAGGTAGCCCGTGCGCAGGCCCGCCAGGCCAAAGGCCTTGGAGAAGGTGCGCGTGACCACGAGGTTCGGGAAGCGTCCGGCCAGCCCCAGCGCCGAGCCCAGGCCCGGCGCGGTTGCGTATTCGATGTAGGCCTCGTCCAGGACCACGATCACGCCGGGCGGCACCTGGGCCAGGAAGGTCGCCAGCGCCGGTAGGTCGAACCAGGTGCCGGTGGGGTTATTGGGATTGGCCAGGTAGACCAGGCGAACCTCAGGCGCGTCCTGCAGCCGCGTGGCGAACGCCTCCAGGTCGTGGCCCCGCGGCATGGCATCGCCCGCCGGGCGCGCCGGGACGCGATGCCAGGGCGCACCCGCGGCCAGGGCCGCCAATCCATAGACCGCGAAGCCGAACTGCGAGGAGAGCACGCCGGCACCCGGGCCCGCGAACGCCTGGGCCAGCATCATCAACAGCTCGTGCGAGCCGTTGCCCAGCATCAGGGCCGGAGCCGGCACCGCGTGGCGGGCGGCCAGGGCGCGCTTGAGGCGGCCGCCGAGCGGATCGGGATAGCGGTGGACCTCATCCAGTGCGGCCTGCGCCGCGGCGCGCGCGGCCGGCGACGGGCCCAGGCTGTTTTCGTTCGAGCCCAGTTCCACCAGGCCGCCCGCGGGCCAGTGCGAGCGCAGGGCCGCGATGTCGAGGCCGGGATCGTAGGCCTTCAGGCTGCGCAGGGCCGGCTGGGCCAGGGCCTCGAAATCCGGGGCGGCCATGTCAGAGCAGGGCCACCGGATAGGCACCGAGCACGCGCACGTCGGCCGCATGCTGGCCCAGTTCGGCCAGGGCCGCCGCCACCGGCGGATCCTGGACGTGGCCGCTGACGTCGATGAAGAAGGCGTACTGCCAGCGGCCGGTGTGTGCCGGCCGGGACTCGATGCGGTTCATGCTGACGCCGTGGCGGGCGAACGGGCTGAGCACGCCGTAGAGCGCGCCCGGCTGGTCGCGGACGTAGACCAGCAGGGACGTGCGGTCGTGGCCGCTCGGGGGCAGCAGGCCCCGGCCGAGCACGAGGAAACGGGTCGCGTTGTCGGGCCGGTCCTCGATCGGGCCGGCGACGAGCTTGAGGCCGTAGACATGGCCCGCGTTCTCGCCGGCAATCGCGGCGGCATCGTCGGCGGTGCGGGCCCGGCGCGCGGCTTCGGCATTGCTCGACACCGCGAGCTTCTCGGCCCGCGGCAGGTGCTGGCGCAGCCAGGCCTTGCACTGGGCCAGGGACATGGCATGCGAATAGACGCGCTCGATGTCCTCGATCCGGCCGGTGCGCGACATCAGGAACTGGTGCACGGCCAGCTCGACCTCGCCGCAGATGCGCAGCGGCGAGGTGAGGAACATGTCCAGCGTCGACTGGATCGTGCCCTGCCCCGAGTTCTCCACCGGCACCACGCCGAAATCGGCATGACCGGCCTCGACCTCCTGGAACACTTCCTCGATGCTGGCCAGGGGCAGGCCCTTGGCCGAATGCCCGAAATGCTTGTGCAGGGCCTGCTGCGAAAACGTGCCCTCGGGGCCGAGGAAGCCGACCTTCAGGGGCTCCTGCTGGGCCAGGCAGGCCGACATGATTTCGCGGAACAGGCGCAGCAGCACCTCGTCGCTGAGCGGGCCGTCGTTGCGGTCGAGCACCTGGCGCAGCACCTGGGCCTCGCGCTCGGGCCGGTAGTACTCGATCGCCGCCTTGAGCGGCCCCTTGGCCTTGCCCACCTGGCGGGCCCAGCCGGCGCGCTCGGCGATCAGGGCCTGGATCTGCCGGTCGATGCCGTCGATGCGTGCCCGGACGTCGGCCAGGGCTGGCGGACCGGCGCCGTCCGTCCCGGCGTCCGGCGCCTCGGCCGCCCGCTGGGACGGGGCCGTGCGCGTTCGGGCTGCCGCCGGCAACGTGCCGGCACGGGCGGGCGGCCGGCCCGGCGGTTTGCGCGCCGGCATGGCTCAGCCCTTCCGGCGCTGGAAATCGGCCATGAAACCGACCAGGGCGGCCACGCCCTGCTCGCCCATCGCGTTGTAGATCGAGGCCCGCATGCCGCCGACCGCGCGATGCCCCTTCAGGCCCAGCAGGCCGGCCGCCTCGGCCTCGGCCAGGAAGGGCTTGTCCAGGGCCGGATCGGGCAGGAAGAAGGGCACGTTCATGGTCGAGCGCGCGCCGGGCGCGACGGTGTTGCGGTAGAAGCCGCCGGAGCCGTCGATCGCCGCGTACAGGGCCGCGGCCTTGCGGGCATTGCGCGCGCCGATCACCGCCAGGCCGCCCTCGGCCTTCATCCAGCGCAGCACCAGGCCCAGGACATACCAGGCGAAGGTGGGCGGCGTATTGAACATCGAATCGTTGCTGGCCTGGTTCTGCAGGTCGAAGATCGGGGG
>JAYRTA010000328.1:0-2926 GCA_041919875.1 Arenimonas sp. | reverse complement strand
GGCCTGGAGGCCTATCCCCTGATGCGCCGCGCCGGCGCGGGCGCCTGGCGGCTGCTGCAGCAGGCCTGGCCCGGCGCGCGCCGCATCGGCGTCGCCTGCGGCCCGGGCAACAACGGGGGCGATGGCTATGTGCTGGCCCGCCTGGCCCGGACTGCCGGCCTGGACGTCGTCCTGCTCTCGCCACCCGGCGCCCATCCGCGCACCCCGGCGGCCCGGCAGGCCCTGGCCGACTGGCGCGACGCCGGCGGCCGCGTGCAATCCTTCGACGGCCTGCTGCCCGAGGCCGAGGTGTGGGTGGACGCGCTGTACGGCACCGGCCTGAGCCGCCCGCCCTCCGAAGCCGCCCAGGCCATGATCGAACGCATCAACGGCAGCCGTCGGCCCGTCCTGTCCCTGGACGTGCCGTCAGGCCTGGATGCCGACCTGGGCGTGGCACCCGGGGTGGCGGTCCGGGCCAGCCTGACGCTCGGCTTCATCGGCGCAAAACGCGGCCTCTACACCGGGTCCGGCCTGGAGCATGCGGGCGAAGCGCACCTGGATCGCCTGGACCTGCCGGTCGGTGAATTCGACGACGTGGCCCCGGCCGCGATCCTATGCCGGCCGGCCGGCCTGGCGCGCTGGCTCAGTCCGCGCCACGCCAATGCGCACAAGGGCGAGCACGGCCACGTGCTGTGCATCGGCGGCGAACTGGGCATGGGCGGCGCGGTCCGGCTGTGCGCGGAGGCGGCGCTGCGCACCGGCGTTGGCCTGGCCAGCGTCGCCACCCGCAGCGCCGGCGTGGCGGCCCTGGTGGCGGCGCGCCCCGAAGCGATGACGCACGCGGTCGAGGACGTTCCCAGCCTGGCGCCCCTGCTTGAGCGGGCCACGGTGCTCGCGGTCGGGCCCGGCCTGGGGCAGGGCGACTGGGGCCACGGCCTGCTGTCGGCGGCGCTGGCGTCGGGCAAACCCGCCGTGCTCGACGCCGATGCGCTCAACCTGCTGGCGCGCGAGCCCCGGCCGGTGCCCCAGGCGATCCTGACGCCGCATCCGGGCGAGGCGGCGCGCCTGCTGGGCATCGATACGTCCCAGGTCCAGTCCGACCGCTACGGCGCCGCCGAGGCGATCGCGCGACGCTACCAGTGCGTCGTGGTGCTCAAGGGGGCCGGAACGGTCGTGGCGGCGCCCGGCGAAACCCCGGCCGTGATCGGCGCCGGCAACCCGGGCATGGCCACCGGCGGCATGGGCGATGTCCTCTCGGGCGTGATCGCGGCCCTGCAGGCGCAACACCTTCCGCCCTACCGCGCGGCCGTCGCCGGCGCGCTGCTGCATGCGGCCGCCGGCGATGCGGCGGCGCGCGTCGGCGGCGAGCGGGGCCTGCTGCCGTCCGACCTGTTCCCCCACCTGCGGCGGATGGCCAACCCGGCATGAGCCGCGAGCACTCGCTTCCCGGCCCGGAGGACACCGAGCGCCTGGCCCGGGACCTCGCCGCCTGCCGGCCGACCCGGGCGGTGGTCTACCTCGAAGGCGCCCTGGGCGCCGGGAAATCGACCCTGGCGCGCGCCCTGCTGCGGTCGCTGGGCGTGGCGGGCGCCATCCGCAGCCCGACCTACACCCTGGTCGAGCGGTACCCGGTCCCCGGCGGCGAGGCCGCCCACCTGGACCTGTACCGGCTCGCGGCCGCGGCGGAACTGGATTTCCTGGGCCTGGACGAACTCGCGGCGGAGGCCACCCTGTGGCTGGTGGAGTGGCCGGAACGGGGCCAGGGCGCCCTGCCGCCGGCCGACCTGCACGTGCAGCTCTCGCTGCAGGGCGCGGGCCGGCGCGTGCGCCTCGTGGCCGCCTCGGCCGCCGGCCAGGCCTGGCTTGAGCGCCTGGACTGGCCGCCGGACCGGCCGGCCGGGTAGGGCAGTTCCGACCGGTTTCTAGGGGTCTTTCTAGGAAGGTTCCCCAGGTCACGGATTCATAAGGAAAAAGTGCTTGCGTTTGCCCGGGGGCGGTGATTCAATCCCGCCCATGCGCCGTCCCGCCCTCCTTGCCTCGCTGTGCCTGGCCCTTTCCGGGCTGGCCAGCCTGTCCGCGGGCGCGGCCGAGCTGCGCGGCGTGCAGTTGGTCTCCGGCGATGGCGGCACCCGCGCGGTGATCGAACTCGACCGCCCGGCGGACTACAAGGCCTTCACCCTGGCCAACCCCGAACGCCTCGTGCTCGACCTCTCCGGCAGCGCGCTCGCGCGCGGCTTCCGCGCGCCGGCGCCCAACGGCGTGGTCACCGGCGTGCGCACCGGCAAGCCGGCCGAGGGTGACCTGCGCGTGGTGCTGGACCTGAGCCAGGGCGTCAAGCCGCGCAGCCGCGTGGAACGCGAAGGCGCGCGCGCGCGCCTGATCATCGAACTGATGGACGGCGGCGGCGATGTCGCGCGCGCCGCGCCGGCCCGCACGCTCGAAGACGTGATCGGCAGCGGCGAACGCAAGCTCGTGATCGCCATCGATGCCGGCCACGGCGGCAAGGACCCGGGCGCCATCGGCCCCAGCGGCACCCACGAAAAGAGCATCACCCTGGCGATGGCGCGCGAACTCGCGCGCCAGATCGACCTGGATCCGGGCATGAGCGCCTTCCTCGTGCGCGACAGCGACGTGTTCCTGCCGCTCGAGCAGCGCTACCGCAAGGCGCGCGAAGCCCAGGCCGACCTGTTCATTTCCCTGCACGCCGATGCCGCGCACAACCGCGCCGCCGCGGGCGCTTCCGTCTATGTGCTGTCCCTGCGCGGCGCCTCCTCGGAGGCCGCGCGCTGGCTCGCCGACCAGGAGAACGCCTCCGACCTCGTCGGCGGCGTCGAACTCGACGCGCGCGACAAGAACCTCGCCGCCGTGCTGCTGGACCTGTCGCAGAACGCGACCATGCGCGTCTCCGACGACGTGGCCTCGCAGGTGCTGGCCGCGCTCAAGGGCG
>JAYRTA010000327.1:0-2937 GCA_041919875.1 Arenimonas sp. | reverse complement strand
CAGCGGCGTCCATGCCGCTGAAGGTCGGCCGAGGGACAGACACGCCGCCTCCTCGACAGGTCGGCCGGGTCTGCCGGGGGGTGTTCTGCCTGGGCGGGCGGGGTGAGGCTTTCTGATGGACAGCGGGGCGCCTGCAGGGGCCGCTGCCCTGGGCAGCGGAAGGGCGTGCCGCCTGTTTCGTTCGTGGGCGTAAGTATTGGCCAGGTAACTGGCGCGGAGGCTGCGTGCGAAATGCCGGCATGGGCAGTCGATGCTCGGCACACGGCAGCCTCGCTGTCCCCGTAAGCTTCCCCGGTCGGCAGGCACCCGATAAGTAGAACTGTAATGACCCAGCGGTTTCTGCACAGGTCATGCCGCTAAAACACAAGCCTCGGCGGGGGTCTTCATGCCGAGGGCCCTGCACGTCGCCTCCACCCGCGAACAGTTCAACCACCGCGTGTGGAAGGCGAGCACATCACGGCAATGCGAGATGCCGCGCCTCCAGCGCCGGCACCGCGCCCTCGGCGAACCCGCGAGGTGTCGGCGTGATCGCCCGGTCTTCGGGTAGCGGCGCCCCGGACTCCAGATGCGTCCACGCCGCATCCAGCGCCCGATACCCGTAGGGCAGCAGCGGCACATAGGCCGCCCCCAGCACCGGCAGGCCCAGGAACGCGTCGAAATGCTGCGCGTGCGCCACCGACCAGTAAGTCACTGGCCGCCCGGCCGCTTCCGCCCACCGCGCGTATGCCGCGCCGCTGAACGCCTCCGGCACCAAACCATCATCGCGCCCGTGCACCACGATCACCGGTAGGCCTGCCCGCGGCAGCCCCGCCTGCGTCCGCTGCACGCCCGCGTGCACTGCGCCGGCCTCGTCCCAGGTTGCGCGAAGGCACTGCAAGCCCGCGTACGCCGGGTCCGCGCCGCCGGCCAGCGAATCCACGATCCCCACGCCCGCCCCCGGCGGAATCCCGCTTGCATCGCTCCACCACGCCGCCCGCTCCGCGGCCGTCGGTGCGCGCACCGCCCCGTCGGCGCCCAGCGCCGCGAACCGGAACCCGCAGGGCATCGCCGACGGTCCTGTGCCGGCATAGGCCGAGGCATACGTCACCGCCACCGCCCGCCACAGGTCGAACTGCGTGCTCAGCGCACCGGCCACCAGCGCGTCATCGCTCCAGCCGGCCTTCGTCAGCACTGCGTGCGCTTCGATCGCCTGGTCGCGCGCCGTGCCCGCGGCCAGCTTGCCGTCTGTTGCCAGCGAGGCGCAGCGCGCCACGCCCGCCGGATTCGGCTGTCCGCCCGGCCGCGCCAGCAGCACCGCGTCGAAGGCCGGCGCCGTCAGCGCGCAGGGCATCCACAGCGCGGCTTCGGTCACGTAGTCGTGCAGGGCCCGGCCGCCCTCGGCCGGCCAGATGTTCGGGGCGATGGCCACCACCGCATCGAACTCCGGCCCCGGCACTTCGGCCGCCCGCAGCACCGCACCGCCGCCGTTGGACAGGCCGGTGGCGATGATGCGCGTGTTCTCCCAGGTCCACGGCCCGTCCTGCGGCCGTGCCAGCGCCAGCACCTGCAGCGCCACGCGCGCGGCCTGCTGCACGTGGCGGCCCCAGTCGGCCTCCGGGTTGTCGCCCGAATGCGCGTGCTTCACCGCGACGCCTTCCTGGCCCGGCGTTGCCGGCAGCATGAATTCGGCACGCTCTCCCGGCTGGGCCGGCAGGCCGGTGAGCGCGCTGCCCTGGCCGCTGGCGAGGTCCACGTAGCCCGTGCCGGCGCCCTTGTCGGTGTAGGCCACCGCGCAGCCGCGCGGCAGGCCCCAGGCGCCGGCCAGCGCGATCGCCCCGTAGATGCCGCGCGAACCGGACGAGGCCGCGACCACCACGCAGCGCTTGCCCGCGTCGAACTGGTCCGGCACCTGCACCAGCACGCGATGCGTTTGCTTCGCGCCCGGCAGGGTGACGAACGCGTGGTACTCGCGGCCCGGCACCGGCGCCAGCGAGCCGTAGACCGTTCCGTAGCCACTGCCCGGCGACAGGTCGGCGATGCCGCGCCAGTTGGCCCATATCGCGCGGCGCCGCAGTTCGGCGCGGGTGGGCGCGTCGGGGTTCGCGAAGGGCGGCGGCGTGGCGCTGCGCAGGCCGTCGGCGCCCAGGCCGGCGGTCAGCAGGTCATCGTCCCCGCGCCAGGTGGACAGGTCGAAACCGGCGTCCAGTGGCACGCGCACGGGGCCGTTGCTGCAGGCCGTGCCCAGGGAGAGGGCCAGCAGCCCAAGGGCGATCGCGGGAGCCCCGGCATGCACCGGCAGGCGGGTGCGGCGGCGGCGTTCGAAACGGGGGGCGGGGCGGGGGGCGTTGTCCATCGCCCGACCATAGCAATGGCGCGTGGCGGCGGCATCGTACCTTGGTACGACGCCCCGCCGCCGCCGCCGCTGCTATGGTGCAAGTCCATGATTCCACGGAGCTTGCGATGAGCGACCGATTCCTCTCCGGCCGGCGCGCCCTGGTCACCGGTTCGACCTCGGGCATCGGCCTGGCCATCGCCGAGGCGCTGGCGGCGGCCGGTGCCGAGGTGGCGATCAACGGCCTGGGCAGCGCCGAACAGATCGCCGCCGCCACCGGACGCGTGCGCGCCGCGGGCGCGCCGGCGGTGCACTACTACGATGCCGATCTCGCCGACCCTGCCGCCATCGAGGCGATGATGCACGACGCCGGCACGCCCGACGTGCTGGTGAACTGCGCCGGCGTGCAGCACACCGCGCCCCTCGGCGAGATGCCGGCCGCCACCTGGGACCGGCTGATCGCCATCAACCTCAGCGCGGCCTTCCATACGATGCGGCTGGCGATGCCGGGCATGGTCGCGCGAGGCTACGGCCGCGTGGTCAACATCGCCTCGGTGCACGGCCTGGTGGCTTCGGTGAACAAATCGCCCTACGTGGCCAGCAAGTTCGGCCTGGTGGGCCTGAGC
>JAYRTA010000326.1:0-2951 GCA_041919875.1 Arenimonas sp. | reverse complement strand
AGCAGCGGGATGTCCAGGCCGCGCGCGGCGACGTCGGTGGCGACCAGGATGCGGGCGTCGCCGGACTTGAACGCGGCCAGGGCCTTGAGGCGCTGGGCCTGGCTCTTGTTGCCGTGGATGGCGACCGAGCTGATGCCGGCCTTCTCGAGCTGCTCCGACAGGCGGTTGCAGCCGTGCTTGGTGCGGCCGAAGACCAGCACCTGGTCCTGCCAGCGCTGGCTGAGCAGGTCCACCAGCAGGTCGCGCTTGCGGCTGGCGTCCACCGGATGCACCACGTGGGTGACGCGGTGGGCGATGGCGTTGCGCGGGGTGACCTGCACTTCCTTCGGGTCGCGCAGCAGCTCGAGCGCGAGCTTGCGGATGCCGTCCTCGAAGGTCGCCGAGAACAGCAGGGTCTGGCGCTTGGCCGGCACCTTCGACAGCACGCGCTTGATCGAGGGCAGGAAGCCCATGTCGAGCATGCGGTCGGCCTCGTCCAGCACCAGCAGTTCGACCTGCGACAGGTCGGCGGTGCGCTGGTCGAGGTGGTCGAGCAGGCGGCCCGGGCAGGCCACCAGGATGTCCACGCCGCGGCGCAGCGCATCCACCTGGGGCTGCATGCCGACGCCGCCGAACAGGGTGGTGCTGGCGAGCCTGAGGTGCTGGCCGTAGGTCTTGAGGCTGTCGTTGACCTGCACCGCGAGTTCGCGGGTCGGCACCAGCACCAGGGCGCGCGGCTTGCGCGGGCCCTTCACCGGGCCGGCGGCGGCCAGGTGCTGCAGCAGCGGCAGCGAGAAGGCCGCGGTCTTGCCGGTGCCGGTCTGGGCGCCGCCCATCAGGTCGTGGCCGGCCAGCACCAGCGGGATCGCTTCCTGCTGGATCGCGGTCGGGGTTTCATAGCCGCGCGCGGACAGCGCACGGGTGAGCTCGGGCAGCAGCCCGAGGGTTTCGAAAGACATGGATTGGCTCCGTCTGTGTGACCCGGAGCGTTCCCTGGAACCGCGCTGCGAGTGGTGTTGCAGGTTGTCCGTCCGCGCCGGTGGCGGGACGTGTTTGCGCAGCGGGGAGCGTGCGGGTGGGGCCAAGCGCAGGCGGGGCGAGACGGGGCTCGCGGGGCCTGGCGGCGGGCTAACCGTGGGAAAACGGACAGCCGGTGCGGCAAACGGGGCGGGATGCTACGCGAAAGGCGCGGCGACGGCCAGTCGGCGTGAACGCCGCGTTCAGGCGGCGTAGGATGGCGGCCATGCGCATCACCTTCGAACTCGAGCCGGCCGACATCGACCGCTTCCACGAGGCCCTGGCCCGCGCCGAACAGCGCGTCGCCTGCGCCGACGAATGCGACATCGTCGCGGCCGCCCGCCACGCCCTGGACACGCTGCCGATCGCGCACGCCCCCGGCTACATCCGCCGGCGCCTGCGCGAAGTGGTGGGCCTGGTGGAGATGCTCGAGGACGAGGCCTGGGCCCTGCCGCAGCTCGAGCGCGCCGAGGTGCTGCGCCTGCTGGCCTACTTCAGCGACCCCGAGGACATGATCCCGGACGAGGTAGAGGTGATCGGCCTGCTCGACGACGCGATCATGCTGGAACTGCTGATGCGCCGGATCCGCCACGTGATGCAGGCCTACGACGAGTTCCGCGCCGCCTGCCGCGACCAGCCCGAGGCCGGCGATCCGGCCGAGCGCATCGCGCTGGCGCGCGAGCTGGCGCGCCGCCGCGACCGCCTGCACGCGCGCATGCGCCGGCGCACCCTGCGCGAAGCGGTGGCCGGCGCGACGGGGACGGCGCCGGCCGCATGAGCCCCGCCGCCCGGCTGCGCCGCTGGCTGTGGCTGGGCCTGGCCTACGCCGCGCTGGCCCTGGGCATCGTCGGCATCTTCGTGCCCGGCCTGCCCACCACGCCGTTCGTGCTGCTGGCCGCGTATGCCGCCGCGCGCGGCTCGCAGCGCCTGCACGCGCGCCTGCTTGCGCACCGGGTGTTCGGGCCGATGATCCGCGACTGGCAGGCCACCGGTGCGGTGAACCGGCGCGCGAAGTGCTGGGCCATCGGCACGATGGTGGCCTGCGCGGTGATCTTTTTCCTCACTGCGCCCAGGCTCTGGATGGCGGCCGTGGGTACGGGCGTGATGGCGGTGACCGGCACCTGGCTGTGGTTGCGGCCCGAACCGGCCAGGCCGCCGCCCGCGTCCGGGGACTAGCGGGCGCCCGCCATGCGCGGGGTCACCGCTGCAGGACCCGCCGGCCGCCCGCGTAAACGCGCGACCAGTAGGGGTTGTCGAGCCGGTCCAGGCGCACGGTGCCGCCGGTGCTGGGCGCGTGCACGAAGCGGTTCTCGCCCACGTAGATGCCGACGTGGAAGACCTGGCCGCGGTCGGCGAACAGGACCAGGTCGCCCGGCGCGAGCTCGAGCCGGGGCGGGGTGCCGGCCTTGGCCCGCGCGATCTCGCGCGTGGTGCGCGGCAGGTAGACCTGGGCGGCATCGAGGAAGACGAAGCCGACCAGCCCGCTGCAATCGAAGCCGCCCTCGGGCGTATTGCCGCCCCAGCGGTAGGGCGTGCCCACCAGCCCGATCGCGCGCATGAGCACGTTGTTGGCCCGGAACGGGTCGTCGGGGTGGACATCGGTGACGCGCACCGCGCCGGCCGCCGGAGCAGGCGCCTGGGCGACGGGCCGGGCGGGCTGGCCGCCGCCGCAGCCGGACAGCAGGGCGAGGCCGGCGGCGAGCAACACCGGGGCCAGCGCGGCGGGGCGTCGGCGGCGCGCGGCGCCGGGAACTGGCGCCGGCCGGGAACGGCCGGGATAATGCGCGCTCGCTGTCACGGGCCGAGTGTGCCCCATCCCGCCGGTCGCGTCACCGGCCCCTCCACGGAATCCCCATGAAGATCGAAAAGAACCGCGTCGTCCGCTTCCACTACAGCGTCTCCGAGCCGGGCCAGGCCGAGATCGAGAGCTCCCGCGAGCGCGAGCCGCTGGCCAT
>JAYRTA010000325.1:0-2974 GCA_041919875.1 Arenimonas sp. | reverse complement strand
TGACCTCGCCGGGGCCCGGGCCCGGGACGGCGATGCCCTGCCCCTGGCCCAGGCGGCGGGCAACCTCCGGACCCACGGCCTGGGCGCGCCAGTGCACCAACCCGGCCTCGACCGGCAGCAGGCAGGCAGCCAGGGCCTCCGTTCCCCCCTCGGCCACCCGGGCCTGCAAGTCCTCGAGGGTGTGCATGGCCGGGGTCGTGAAGGGCTCGACCCAGGTGCGGCGCAGGGCCGTCACGTGCGCACCGCAGCCCAGGGCCTCGCCCAGGTCGCGGGCCAGGCTGCGGATGTAGGTGCCGGAGCCGCAGGTGACCCGAAGGCGCAGGCGGGGCCCGTCGAGCGCGAGCAGGTCGATGGCCTCGACCTCGACCTCGCGTCCGGGGACCTCGATCGCCTCGCCGCGCCGGGCCTTGGCGTACAGCGGTTCGCCGCCCTGCTTGAGCGCGGAGTAGATCGGCGGGCGCTGGCAGATGCGGCCGGTGAGCGGGCGCAGCGCGGCCTCGACGGCGGCGCGGTCGAGCGCCGGCACGGGTCGGGTGCGCAGCACCTGGCCGTCGGCATCGTCGGTATCGGTGGTCGCGCCCAGCTCGACCCCGGCCTCGTAGGCCTTGCGGCCGCCCAGCAGCAGGCCGGCGATCTTGGTCGCTTCGCCGAAGCACAGGGGCAGCAGGCCGGTCGCCAGCGGATCGAGCGCGCCGGTATGGCCGCCCTTCTCGGCCTGCAGCAGGTGGCGCACGCGCTGCAGCGCCTGGTTCGAACTCAGGCCGGCGGGCTTGTCGAGCAGCAGCAGGCCGTCGACCGGGCGGAAATCCTTGCGGCCCACCCGGGCCTCACTCGCCGTCGGCGGGCGGGACGGGATTGTCGCGCAGCAGCTGCTCGATGCGCTCGCCCTTGTCCACCGAATCGTCGTAGTGGAAATGCAGCTCGGGCACGTGGCGCATGCGCACGGCGCACGCCAGTTCGCGCCGGATCTCCGGCGCCAGTTCCTTGAGCGCCGACACCGCCCTGGGGCCCTGCTCGGCCAGCAGGGCGGTGACGAACACCTTGGCGTGGGCCAGGTCGCGGGTGACCTCGACGTCCGAGACGCTGACCGAGGGCAGGCCGTGGTCGCGCACGGCCTTGTGCACGATCTGGCCGAGGTCGCGGCGCAGCTGCGCCGAGACCCGGTCGGTGCGGTGGAAGCTTCGGGTCGCCATGGCTTCGCGCGCGCCTTACAGCGTGCGCTGGACCTCGATGCGCTCGAAGCACTCGATCTGGTCGCCCGGCTTGACGTCGTTGTACGCCTTCACCGCGATGCCGCACTCGGTGCCGGAACGCACTTCCTCGACGTTGTCCTTGAAGCGGCGCAGGGACTCGAGCTCGCCTTCGAACACCACCACGCTGTTGCGCAGCACGCGGATCGGCTTGTTCTTCTTGACCACGCCCTCGATGACCAGCGAACCGGCGACCGCGCCGAACTTGGAGCTGCGGAAGACGTCGCGGACCTCGGCGATGCCGATGATCTCCTCGCGCACTTCCTTGCCCAGCAGGCCGGACGCGACCTGCTTCACCTGGTCGATCACGTCGTAGATGATCGAGAAGTAGCGCAGGTCGAGGCCATTGGACTCGATCACCTTGCGGGCGGTGGCGTCGGCACGCACGTTGAAGCCGATGATCACCGCCTTGGAGGTGGCGGCCAGGGTGGCGTCGGATTCGGTGATGCCGCCCACGCCCGAGCTGATCACGTTGATCTTGATCAGCTCGTTCGACAGCGCGACCAGCGACTGGCGCAGCGCCTCCACCGAGCCCTGCACGTCGGCCTTGACCAGCAGGTTCAGGGTGACCTGGCCGCTGTCCTGGCCCATCTGGGCCATGATGTCCTCCATGCGGCTGCCGGCGGCGGCCACCAGGCGCGATTCGCGCTTCTTGGCGTCGCGCTGCTGGGCCACGTCCTTGGCCAGGCGCTCGTCGTCCACCACCACGAAGTCGTCGCCGGCCTCGGGCACGCCCGACAGGCCGAGCACCTGCACCGGGATGGACGGCGTGGCCGAGGCGACCTGGCGGCCGTTCTCGTCGAACAGCGCGCGCACGCGGCCGTAATGGGTGCCGCAGACCAGGTAATCGCCCTTCTTGAGCGTGCCCTGCTGCACCAACACCGTGGCGACCGGGCCGCGGCCCTTGTCCAGGGCCGATTCGATCACCGTGCCGGTGGCGCGGGTGTCGTAGACGGCCTGCAGCTCCATGACCTCGGCCTGCACCGAGATCGCGTCGAGCAGCGCGTCCACGCCCAGGCCGGTCTTGGCCGACACGGGCACGAACTGGGTGTCGCCACCCCACTCCTCCGGCACGACCTCGAGCTTGACCAGGCCCTGCTTGACGTTGTCCGGGTTGGCGTCGGCCTTGTCCATCTTGTTGACCGCGATGATCAGCGGCACCTTGGCGGCGCGCGCGTGGTTCACCGCCTCGGCCGTCTGCGGCATCACGCCGTCGTCGGCCGCGACCACCAGCACCACGATGTCGGTGAGCTTGGCGCCGCGGGCACGCATCGCGGTGAAGGCGCTGTGGCCCGGGGTGTCGAGGAAGCTGATGACGCCCTTGTCGGTTTCGACGTGGTAGGCGCCGATGTGCTGGGTGATGCCGCCGGCTTCGCCCGAGGCGACCTTGGCGCGGCGGATGTAGTCGAGCAGCGAGGTCTTGCCGTGGTCGACGTGGCCCATGATGGTGACCACCGGCGGGCGCGACTGCTTGTCGCCCTGCACGTCCTCGACGTGGGCGACCAGCGCGCTCTCGGCGTCGTCTTCGGCGGTCTTGCTGGCCTTGTGCCCCAGCTCCTCGACCACCAGCACCGCGGTGTCGTGGTCGATCACCTGGTTGATGGTGGCCATCACGCCCATCTTGAACAGCGCCTTGACCACGTCGCCGCCCTTGAGGGCCAGCTTCTGGGCCAGGTCGGCGACCGCGATGGAGTCGCCGATGTCCACCTCGCGCAGGAGCGGCG
>JAYRTA010000324.1:0-2987 GCA_041919875.1 Arenimonas sp. | reverse complement strand
CGACCAGCACGTGCAGGTCCATCAGGTCCGACTTGCCGTAGCCCTGCGAGAGGCAGGCGTCGGAGAAGGCGCAGGTGCTGCAGAAACGCAGCGCGTCGCCGTCGTCGGCGATCGGGTTGTGCCGCGGGCGGCGGCCCGGCTGGCTCATGGCCGCGCCCCGGGGCCGCTCAGATCGCCTTCGAGAAGCGGACCGGCTCGGCCTGGGGCTGGTGCAGGTAGCGGTCGAAGCATGCCGCGATGATACGCAGCAGCAGGCGGCCGCGCGAGGTAGCCCGGATCCGGGTGGCCGATACCTCGACCAGGCCGTCGGCGGCCAGCGGCGGCAGGCGCTGCAGCTCCTCGCGGAAATAGGCGCCGAAGTCGATGCCGTGGCGCGCCTCGAGCTCGGGAATGTCGATCTCGCCCTGGCACATCAGCTGCTGGATCAGGTCGGCGCGCAGCACGTCGTCGGCGTCGAGCGTCATGCCGCGCCAGGTCGGCAGGCGGCCGGCGTCGATGGCGATCTCCCAGCTGGGCAGGTCGCGCGGGTTCTGGCTGTACGTGTCGCCGACGTGGCTGATCGAACTCACGCCCATGCCCACCAGGTCGCAGTCGGCATGGGTGGTGTAGCCCATGAAGTTGCGGTGCAGGCCGCCGCGGTCCTGGGCCAGGGCCAGGTCGTCGCCCGGCAGGGCGAAGTGGTCCATGCCGATGTAGACGTAGCCGGCCGCCGAGAGCTTTTCGATGGCCAGCTGCAGCAGGCCGAGCTTGTCCTCGGCGCTGGGCAGCAGGCTCTCGTCGATCTGCTTCTGCGGGCGGAACAGCTGCGGCAGGTGCGCGTAGCTGTAGACGGCGAGGCGGTCCGGGCGGGCCTCGACCACGGTGTCCAGGGTGCGGCCGAAACCTTCGCGGGTCTGGCGCGGCAGGCCGTAGATCAGGTCCACGTTGACCGAGCGGAAACCGTGCCGGCGGCAGTCGTCGATGACCGCGCGGGTCTCTTCGACCGACTGGATGCGGTTGACCGCGGCCTGCACGGCCGGGTCGAAGTCCTGCACGCCCAGGCTGGCGCGGTTGAAGCCCATGAAGGCCAGGGCCTCGATGTCGCCGCCGTTGACGAAGCGCGGGTCGAGCTCGATGGAGAAATCGCGCGCCGGCGAGGCGCTGAAGCGGAAGTGGGTGTTGAAGCTCTCGAGCAGCTCGCCGATCTGACCGGGGCTGAAGAAATTCGGGGTTCCGCCGCCGAGGTGGATCTGCACCACCTCGCGGTCGCGGTCGAACAGCGGGCCGAGCATCGCCACTTCGCGCACCAGGCGCGCGAGGTAAGTCTCGGCGCGGGCCTTGTCGCGGGTGATGATGCGGTTGCAGCCGCAGTAGAAGCAGGGGCTGAAGCAGAAGGGCAAGTGCGCGTACAGCGAGAGCCGGCGCGGGATCGGGTCGTCGTTGCTCTGGCGCGCGGCGCGGATGAACTCGGCCTCGCCGAAACCGGGCTTGAACTGCGGCGCGGTCGGATACGAGGTGTAGCGCGGCCCCGGCCGGTCGTAGCGGCGGAGCAGGTCGGCGTCGAAGGGAGGGATGGCGGCCATGGCCCGCACCTTAGGGCCGCGCCGCATCCCCCGCCTTGACCTCAATCAAGCCCTGCCCGCCGGGCTCAGATCCAGCGGGCGCGCCGCAGGACGGCGAACAGGGCGCCGACCACCGTGGCCGTCAGCCCGATCATGATCCAGTAGCTGTAGCGCCCGCCGAGCTCGGGCATGTGCTGGAAGTTCATGCCGTACCAGCTGGCGATCAGGGTGGGCGCGGCCAGCAGGCCGGCCCAGCCGGCCAGGCGCTTGACCACCTCGCCCTGGGCGACGGTGACCAGGGCCAGGTTCACCGACATGGCCGCGGTCAGCATTTCGCGCAGGGTGTCCACCGCGTCGTTGACGCGCAGGGTGTGGTCGAACACGTCGCGGAAGTAGAGCTTCATCTCCTCGCCGACCTGCTGCGCGTGCACGCGGGTCAGCTGGCCGGTGATGTCCTGCATCGGCGCCACCGCCAGGCGCAGGCGGGTGAGCTCGCGCTTGAGTTCGTAGAGGCGGCGGATGGTCTCGCGGCGGAAGCTCTCGGCGAAGATGTCCTGCTCGAGGTCGTCCAGCCGGTCGCGGAACTCGTCGACGATCGGCAGGTAGTTGTCGACGATGAAATCGAGCACCGCGTACAGGCCGTAGGTCGGGCCCAGGGCCAGCAGTTCGGGTTCGCGTTCGCAGCGCTCGCGCACGCTCGAATACGACAGCGAGGTGCCGTGGCGCACCGTCACCAGGAAGCGCTGGCCGACGAAGATGTGGGTCTCGCCGAAGCTGACCTGGCCGCCCACGGCCTGCGCGGTGTGCACGGCGATGAACAGCGAGTTGCCGTAGGCCTCGATCTTGGGCCGCTGGTGCGCCTTGTGCGCGTCCTCGACGGCCAGGTCGTGCAGGCCGAACTCCTCCTGCAGGGTGTCGAGCAGGTCGGCCTCGGGCTCGTACAGGCCGACCCAGACGAAGCTCCCGTCGTCCACGGCCAGCACGTCGCTGATCTGCTCGAGGGCGATGTCGCGGCGGCTGCCGTCGCGGCCGTAGGCGACGCAGTTGATGACGCAGGCGGGCGTGGCGGGGGTGCTCATGCCGGCAGTGTCGGCCCGCCGGCGCCCCGGCGGCAAGTCATTCGCGGCGCGGGGCCAGGGTGCGCAGCAGGGCCCAGTGCAGCGGCAGCAGGAGCAGCACCCATTCGGTGTTCTCCTGGCTGGCGAAGGGCATGAACTTGAGGAAACCGGCCAGCGCCGCCGACCCCGCCACGACCAGCAGCAGGGGTCGGAACCCCCGGCCGGGAGTGCGCCCGCGCAGCCGCGCCCAGGCGCCGGGCAGCAGGCCCAGGCACAGCGGGCTGAGCAGCAGCAGGTTCTGGTTGCCATGCGCGAACACGTGCGCGCTGCCGATCCACAGGAAGGCCATCACCGCGCCGGCGACGCCGGCGAACAACCAGAAGCCGCC
>JAYRTA010000323.1:2008-3006 GCA_041919875.1 Arenimonas sp. | reverse complement strand
ATCATCCGCATGCCACCCCTCCCGACATCCACCCAAAAAAATGGGGTCAGACGATATTAACGATTGAAATGCCCGTTGGCCTACCCCTCGTCGCGGGGTTGTTCGAGCGCCGCCATGGATCGTGGCAACCAAGATCCGCACCATGCGCAGCAAACGGCTAGACCTGCCCGGCTTTCCCCTGCATGTCACCCACCGGGGCGTGGATCGCTGCCCGGTTTTCCGGGAGTCTGCGGATCGCCACCGATACCTGATCGCATTGGCGGGCGCGTCGGAGCGCTGGGACGTGCGCATCCATGCCTACGTCCTGATGGGCAACCATGTCCACCTGTTGGTCAGTGCCGACCGTGCCGGCGCCATCGGGAAATTCATGCAATCCGCCGCGGGGCGCTACACCTGGCACTTCAACCGGCGCTGGGGCAGGACCGGGACCTTGTGGGAGGGGCGGTTCCGCTCCTGCGTCGTGGGCGACGATGCCTACCTGCTCAATTGCATGTCCTACATCGAACAGAATCCGGTCCGTGCCGGGTTGTGCCTGCACGCCTGGGATTGGCCCTGGTCCAGCGCCAGCCATCATCTGGGGCAGCGGGACGACCCGTGGATGCGGGACCACGAGGTCTACCTGACGCTCGAATGCGACGCCCGCGAGCGCCGGGCGCGATGGCGCGGGATCCTGGAGAGGCAGAACCCGGACGTAGCAAGGTTGCGCGAGGCCACCAGGACGCAGGCGCCGATCGGTGCACCCGGATTCTTGGAGGAGCTTTCCCGGCAATCGGGTCGCGCAGTCGCGCCGCGGCCCGTGGGTCGGCCTCGAACACGCGATTGAAACGTTAATACCGTCTGACCCTATTTTGGGGGTTCGCCGGTCTGGAGGCGCCAGAGGGCGGCGTAGGCGCCGGCGCGGGCGAGCAGCTGGTCGTGGGTGCCGGATTCGACGATGCGGCCGGCGTCGAGCACGTGGATGGCGTCGGCGTGGGGGGCCCGGCGCCCCCCGGGGGCCC
>JAYRTA010000323.1:0-1998 GCA_041919875.1 Arenimonas sp. | reverse complement strand
GGACAGCGGGGCCCCCACCACCAGGGTGGTGCGGCCGCGGGCGGCGGTGGCCAGCGAGTGCTGGATCGCGGCTTCGGTTTCGTTGTCCACGGCCGAGGTCGCTTCGTCGAGCACGAGCAGGGCCGGGTCGCGGTAGAGCGCGCGCGCGAGGGCGATGCGCTGGCGCTGGCCGCCGCTGAGGCGGGACCCGCGCTCCCCGACCTCGCTGGCATAGCCCTGCGGCATGCCTGCGATGAAGTCGTGCGCCTCGGCCGCGCGCGCCGCCGCTTCCACCCGCGCCGGGTCCGGCACGCGCTCGCCGTACGCGATGTTCTCGGCCACGGTGCCGTCGGTGAGGAAAGGTTCCTGCGCGACGTAGCCGATCGCCCGCCGCACCGCGGCCGGGTCCAGGCCGGCCAGGTCGGCCCCGTCGAACAGCACGCGGCCCCGCGTGGGCACCAGGAAACCCAACAGGATCTTGAGCAGCGTGCTCTTGCCGCCGCCGGTGCCCCCGACCAGCGCGACGGTGCTGCCCGCGGGCACGTGCAGGTCGACGCCCTGCAGTGCCGGGCGACCCTCGTAGTCGTGGCCCAGGCCCTGGACCCGCAATTCGCCGCGCACCGGACGCGTCGGCGGCGCGGTGCCGCGCGCGGGCACGTGCGTCTCCAGCACGTCCATCACCCGGTTCACCGAGGCCATCGCGCGCTGGTAGAGGTCGGTCATGTCGGCCAGGCGCGTCAGCGGCCACAGCAGGCGCTGGGTGAGGTAGACCAGGGCCGAATAGCTGCCCACGCCCAGCTCGCCGCGCAGGGTGAGCAGGCCGCCGTACAGCAGGGTGGCGACGAAGCCGGCCAGGATGGCCATGCGGATCACCGGCGTGATCGCCGCCGAGAAACGGATGGCGGCGGCGTTGCGCGCGCGGAACTCCTCGGACGCGCGGCGCAGGTGCTCGGCCTCGACGTCCTCGGCCGTATAGGCCTGGATCGTCGCCAGGCCGGCGAGGTTGTTGTTGAGGCGCGCCGATACCGTGGCCGCGGCCTCGCGCGCCGCCGCGTAGCGTGGCGCCAGCCGCTTCTGGAACCAGAACGCGCCGACCAGGATCAGCGGGATCGGCAGCATCGCCAGCGCCGCCAGGTCGGCGGTGAGCACGAAGAACACGCCGCCGACCAGCAGCGAACTCACCGCCACCTGGATCAGGTCGTTGGCGCCGGTGTTGAGGAAGCGCTCGATCTGGTTCACGTCCTCGTTGAGCACCGCCATCAGCCGGCCGCTGCGCTCGCGCTCGATGGTGGCCGGCGGCAACTGCTGAAGGTGGCCGTAGGCGGCCTGGCGCAGCGAATGCTGCAGGTCCTGGGCGAGGCCGCGCCACTTCACCGCGTACAGGTACTCGAACAGCGACTCGAGCACCCACACCACGATCGTCAGGCCCACCAGGGCCAGCAGCTGGTGGGTCGGATCGGGCAGGCCCAGGCCGGCCAGGAAGCTGTCCTCGCGGTTGACCACCACGTCCACGGCCACACCGATCAGCAGCTCGGGCAGTACGTCGAAGATCTTGTTGAGCACCGAATAGACCGAGGCCAGCACCACCGTGCCCCGGAAGGGCCGGGCGAAGCCGGCCAGGCGGCGGAGGGGATGGACGCGGGGCATGGCGGCGGCGAGGGGCGGGGTCACGGGCACAAAGTGTCCCATGGGACTACACTGGACGGATGCTGATCGCCTTCAACAAACCCTACGGGGTGTTGAGCCAGTTCACCGACCGCACCGATCCGGCGCGGCCGACGCTGGCCGGTTTCGGCCTGCCGCCGGATGTCTATCCCGCCGGCCGGCTCGACCACGATTCCGAGGGCCTGCTGCTGCTCAGCGACGACGGCCCCCTGATCGCCCGCATCAGTTCCCCGAAATTCCACTGGCCCAAGACCTACCTGGTGCAGGTCGAAGGCGTGGCGGGCGACGAGCACCTTGCGAAGCTGCGCGGCGGCATCACGCTCAAGGACGGCCCGACCCGGCCGGCCAAGGCCC
>JAYRTA010000322.1:0-3018 GCA_041919875.1 Arenimonas sp. | reverse complement strand
CGTGGGTCGGGCCGACGAGGCCGGGGTTGTCGTTGGCGCGGTAGATGCTGCGGTTGAGCGTCGCGCGGGGCGCGGCGGTGCGCGCGGCGGCCGCGGCCTGCGCTTCCGGGTGCGCGGGCGCCGGCGGCTCGGGCACCAGCTGGCCACTGGCCTGCAGCTCGCCCAGGGTGGGTTCGGCCTCGACGGCGCCGCCGCCGGCCGCGGCCCGTCGCCGCGCCAGCACGCCCGGCGCCAGCAGCAAGCCGCCGGCGCCCAGGGCGCAAAGCACGGCCAGCAGGCCCAGCGCGGTCGAGCCCAGGCCCTCGTGCACCGGGGCCGCCGCGACGATGCGCAGGTTCGTCCCCGGCAGGCGGATCGCGTCCACTTCCGCCAGGTGGGCCAGCGAGGCTTCGCCGGCCTCGGCCACCGAATAGCGGCCCTGGCGCAGCGCCAGGTAGCCGCCGCCGTAGCCGGCCGCTGCCAGGGGTTCCACCAGGCCATCCACCGGCAGGCGGACGTAGAGCAGGCCCGCCACCTGGCCGGCATCCAGCACCGGCGCGGCCAGCCCCAGGACGGCGCCGCCGCCTTCGGACACCACGGCCGCCTGGCTGGCATTCGCCTGCAGCGCCCCGTACAGCAGGCCGAGCTTGCCGTATCCGAATGCCTTCGGGTCCGCGAACGCGGTCTCGAGGTCGGCACCGTGCAGCTCGACCGCCTGCACGCCCGGCCAATCCTTGGTCACCAGCTCGCCGAGCTTGGCGGCATCACCCCGGCCCGCGGCGCCGATCACCGCGACGTCCACGCGCAGCGCTTCGAGCCGGGAGAGCAGCTCCTGCAGCCGCAGCCCGACCTGCCCGGCCACTTGCTCGCGGGTGGCGGCCAGCGAGCCGTCGAGCGATTCGGTGCGATAGGCGGCCAGCGCCTGGACCGCGAACCAGGCGCCCAGGGCCAGCACGACCGCGCCTCCGGCCACGGCCGGCGGGATTCGTCGCAGCAACTGGATCGCTTGGTCCTTCATGCTTCCCCCTGGCACCGGCGCGCGCCCGTGCCCGTCGTCATCGCAGGCCGGTATGGCCGAAGCCGCCCTCGCCGCGCGCACTGTGTTCGAAGTCCTCGACCCGTCGCAGCACGGCCCTGGCCACCGGCAGGAACACGAGCTGGGCGACGCGGTCCCCCGGCGTGATGGTGACGTCAAACCGCCCGCGGTTCCAGAGGCTCACCATCAGCGGCCCCTGGTAATCCGCGTCGATGAGGCCCACGAGGTTGCCCATGACCAGGCCCTGCTTGTGGCCCAGCCCCGACCGGGGAAGGATCACGGCGCACAGGCCCGGATCGCCGATGTGGATGGCCAGGCCGGTCGGCACCAGCCGGGTGTCGCCCGGGGCCAGGGTGAAGGCCTCGTCCACCATCGCCCGCAGGTCCATGCCGGCCGATTGGGCCGTGGCGTACTCGGGCAGCGGGAAGTCGGCGCCGAGGCGCGCGTCCAGGCACTTGAAGTCGACGGTCGGCGTCATGCGCGGGCATCCAGTCGGTCGGCCACGAGGGCCAGGAGGGCGCGGGCGACGCCGGTCTTGGGGCCGTGGCCGATGTCCAGGCGGCCCTCGCGCCAGAACACGGACAGCGCGTTGTCGTCGCTTTCGAATCCCTGGCCGGCGCGGGCCACGTCGTTGGCGGCGATCAGGTCCAGGCCCTTGCGGTGCAGCTTGTCGCGGGCGTAGGCCTCGAGGTCGCGGGTTTCGGCGGCGAACCCGACCACCAGGCGCGGGCGCGACGCGTGCGCGGCCACTTCGGCCAGCACGTCGGCGGTGCGCACCAGGGTCAGCGTCAGGGTCTCGCCGGCCTTCTTGAGCTTCTGCGGCAGCACCTCGGCCGGCGTGTAATCGGCGATCGCGGCGGCGCCCAGGTAGGCGTCCTGCCCCGGCAGGGCGGCCAGCACCGCCTCGCGCATCTGCGCCGCGCTGCGCACGTCCACGCGCTGGACGCCGGCGGGCGTCGCGAGCGCGACCGGGCCGGCCACCAGGGTCACCTGCGCGCCCATCGCCGCCGCGGCAGCGGCCAGGGCGAAGCCCATCTTCCCGGAGCTGCGGTTGCCCAGGAAGCGCACCGGATCGATGTCCTCGAAGGTCGGGCCGGCGCTGACCAGCAGGCGCCGGCCGGCCAGGCGCGGGGGCGCCAGGGAGGCCGCCAGCGCCGCCACGAGGTCGGCGGCTTCAAGCAGGCGGCCGGCGCCGGTTTCGCCGCAGGCCTGGTCGCCGCTGGCCGGGCCCAGCACCGCGACGCCGCGCCCCCGCAGGGTCGCCACGTTGGCCTGGGTGGCCGGATGCGCCCACATCACGCGATTCATCGCCGGCGCCACCAGCAGCGGCGCCTCGGTCGCCAGGCACAGGGTGCTGAGCAGGTCGTTGGCATGGCCCTGGGCCAGGCGCCGCAGCGTATTCGCGCTGGCCGGCGCCACCAGCACCCGGGTCGCCCAGCGCGCGAGTTCGAGGTGGCCCATCGCGGCCTCGGCGGCCTCGTCCCAGAGCGAACTGCGCACCGGATGGCCCGACAGCGCCTGGAAGGTGGTGGCGCCGACGAAGTGCAGCGCCGCCGAAGTCATCACCACCCGCACCTCGGCACCCGCGTCGCGCAGGCGGCGCACCAGCTCGGCGGCCTTGTAGGCGGCAATGCCGCCACTGACGCCCAGCAGCACGCGCTGGCCTTGCAGCTCCGACACGGGCACTTCCTACCGGTGGGTGGGCGGCTAGCTTACCCGATGGTCCGCAGGCCTCCGAAGGCATCGGCGACACCGGGCCGCCACGCTGGCGCCATGCAGATACGCGACTGGCCCAGCACCGAACGACCGCGCGAGCGCCTGCTCGCCGAAGGCGCCCAGGCGCTCACCGACGCCGAGCTGCTGGCGATCTTCCTGGGCTCGGGCCTGGCCGGGTCCAGCGCGGTCGACCTCGCCCGCCGGCTGCTGGCCGAGGCGGGCGGCCTGCGCGGCCTGCTCGACCAGCCGGCCGCCGCCCTGGCGCGGCTGCACGGCCTGGGCCCGGC
>JAYRTA010000321.1:0-3025 GCA_041919875.1 Arenimonas sp. | reverse complement strand
CTTCGTGGCCGCGCTGGCCTTCGGCCTGCTCACCAACCGGCTGGGCCTTTCCCCGATCGTCGGCTACCTGCTCGCTGGGGTGGTGGTGGGTCCGCACACGCCCGGTTTCATCGCCAACAAGGCCATCGCGGACGAGTTCGCCGAGGTCGGCGTCATCCTGCTGATGTTCGGCGTGGGCCTGCAGTTTCATTTCAAGGAGCTGCTGGCGGTGAAGCGCATCGCCGTGCCCGGCGCCGTCGTGCAGAGCCTGGCCGCCACCGTGCTCGGCGCCGTGATCATGCACACGTTCGGCTGGAACTGGACCGCGGGCATCATCTTCGGCCTCGCCATCTCGGTCGCCAGCACCGTGGTGCTGACCCGCGTGCTGGTCGACAACAACGACCTGCACACCCCGACCGGGCACATCGCCATCGGCTGGCTGGTGATGGAGGACCTCTTCACGGTCTTCGTCCTGGTGGTGCTGCCGGCCGTCTTCGGCCCGGCGGCGGCGGAAGGCGGCAGCCTGACCGTGACGCTGGGCGTGGCCACCCTCAAGATCGGGGCGCTGGTGGCGTTCACCTTTCTCGTCGGCGGCTGGGTGATCCCCCGGGCCCTGGCCTACGTCACCCGCACGGGTTCGCGCGAGCTTTTCACCCTGGCGGTGCTGGCGGTGGCCCTGGGCATCGCGGTGGGATCGGCCAAGCTCTTCGGGGTCTCGATGGCACTGGGCGCCTTCCTGGCCGGCATGGTGGTGGCGCGGTCGGACTTCAGCCTGCGCGCCGCCACGGAGGCGCTGCCCATGCGGGACGCCTTCTCCGTGCTGTTCTTCGTGTCGGTGGGCATGCTGGTGGATTTCCGGGGCCTGCTCCAGTTTCCCTGGCAGGTGGCGGCCACGCTGGGCATCATCCTGATCGGCAAGCCGCTGGCGGCCCTCGGCCTGGTGCTGGTCATGAAATACCCGCTGCGCGTCGGCCTTTCGGTGGCCGTGGCCCTGGCGCAGATCGGCGAGTTCTCGTTCATCCTCGCCACGATGGGCCGGCAGCTGGACCTGCTCCCGCCCGAGGCCTCGAACATCCTGGTGGCGGGCGCGATCCTCTCGATCACCATCAACCCGATGCTCTACCGCTGGGTCGACCCCGTGGAGACCTGGATCAGGCGGCAGTCCTGGTTGAACCGGTTGGTGCGCAGCCAGGCCCCCGCGGAATCGGCCGCCGTCCCGGCGGACCCCCATCGTTCCAGCCGGCACCGGGCGGTGATCGTGGGTTACGGCCCGGTCGGCCGGACCGTCGCCCGCCTGATGCGGGCCAACGACATCGAGCCCACGGTGGTCGATCTCAACCTGGAAACCGTGCAGCAGCTGCGCGGCGAGGGCTTCGCCGCGGTCTACGGGGATGCCAGCCATCTCGAAACCATGAAGGAGGCGGGGGTCGCCGACGCGCGCTTCCTGATCCTCAGCGCGTCCAGCATCCGGGCCGGGAGCGAGATCGTGCGCCACGCCCGGCAGTTGAATCCCCGGCTGGAGGTGCTGGCCCGCACCGCCTACCTGCGGGAGCAGCCGGAACTCCGCGCCGTCGGGGCGGACGAGGTCTTTGCCGGCGAGGGGGAGGTGGCGCTGTCGATGACCGAGCACATTTTGCGCGAACTGGGGGCGACCGAGGAACAGATCGACCGCGAGAGCGAACGCATCCGCAGCGAACTGTTCGAAAAGCCGGTGCCGATGGCCGCCCCGCCGGGCGAAAACCCCGGAAAAACCGCCTGATAAATTCTGCTTGAAGTCACTCCCGGAAGTTCGCTTATTCGGCGTTCCTTCGTGCGGGCATAGCTCAACTGGATAGAGCGTCAGACTACGAATCTGAAGGTTTGGGGTTCGACTCCCTATGCCCGCACCATTTTCAACCGCCGGACCTCCAAAGGGTTCGGCGGTTTTGTTTTGGCAGTGACTGCCGGTCCGGCCCTGTAGGTGGCGTGCTAGCACGCCACGTTGCGCGCAAGCGCGCAACCTACACCACGTTACCGCCGCAGATGACCGCGGCCACCGGGTTGCCGCCGAGTTCGTAGGCGAGGGCACGCTCGTCCTTGTGGTGCAGCAGGACCAGATCCGCCCGCTGGCCGGGGGCGATGGTGCCGCGGTCGCTGAGATTCAGCACGGCGGCGGCGTTGACGGTCGCGGCCACGATGGCCTCGGCGGGCGTCAGGCCGCAGAAACGAACGGCGAGCGCGATGGCCAGCGGGATCGAGTGACTCGGCGAGGTGCCGGGGTTGCAATTCGTGGCCAGGGCCAGGGCACCGCCCTGTTCGATGAACAGGCGCGCGCGCATGAAGCGCTGGTCGGTGTGCAGGCCGGTGCAGGGCAGGATCACGCCGAGGGTGGGCGACTGGGCGAGCGTGATGAGGTCCTTCTTGGTGGAAGCCTCGAGGTGGTCGACGCTGCGGGCGTGCATCCGCACGGCCTCGGGGATCATGCCGAGCGAGTTGAACTGGTCGGCATGGACGCGGATGGGGTGGTGCTTGCGGGCCTTCTCGAAGAATTTCACGCAGGCGTCGACCGACCACGCCCCCTGCTCGCAATAGGCGTCCACCGCGATGTCGGGGAACTCCCTCGACACCTCGGGCAGCATGTCCTTCACGACCATGCGGGCGTATTCGTCAAGGTCGCCCTCGAAGGCATGGCCGAGCAGGGCGGTCGCCACGACGGTGCCCGGCCACTCGGCGGCGGCGCGGCGGACGGCGCGCAGCATCTTCATCTCGGCCTCGGTGCTGAGGCCGTAGCCGCTCTTGATCTCGACGGTGGTCGTGCCCTCGCGGAGCATGAGGCCGAGACGATCGCGGAGGCTGGCGGCCAGCTGCTTCTGCGTCGCCTCGCGGACGGCCTTGACGGTGGAGTGGATGCCGCCGCCCTTCTTGAGTATCTCGAGGTAGGGGACACCGCGAAGCTTCATCTCCCATTCGTCGAGCCGGTCGCCGGCCCAGCAGGCGTGGGTGTGGCAATCGACAAAGCCGGGCATCAGCACGCGGCCGAGGGCGTCGATGATCTCGGCGTCGGCCG
>JAYRTA010000320.1:0-3029 GCA_041919875.1 Arenimonas sp. | reverse complement strand
GCCGGCCGGCGGCGACCGCGCGCGCGGACGGCAGGTCCAGCCGCTGGTCGCGCCACTCGTGCGGCCCCAGCACCACCACGCCCTCGCGGTTGAGCACGAACACTTCCACCGGATCCTGCGCGGCCAGCGGCTGCATCAGCGCCAGGCGCATGTTCTCGGCCCATTCCGCCGCCAGGTTGGCCACCATCACGCCGGTCACCACGCCGTAGTCGTCGTGGATCGGCGCGGCCACGTCGATCAGGCGTAGCGGATCGCCCGGGCGCGGCGGCAGCACCCTGGCCAGCAGCACGGCCTCGCGGAAATCGCCCACGTAGGGCCCGCGGCGCGCGGGCACGAACCAGGGACGCGAGGACGCATCCACGCCCTCGAGCAGGCCGCGGCTGGCCACCTGCACCACGCCCTCGGCATCCACCACGCCGATCCAGGCGTAGTCGGGGTAGTTGCGCTGCATCAGGCTGAACAGGTCGCGCAGCAGGTCGACGTTTTCGCCGGGATTGTCCAGGCCCGGCAGCAGGGCCAGCGCGCGCATGTCGTTGAGGCGTTCGTACAGGCCGTCGTCGAGGCGGTCGGCCAGGGTGCGCGCATTGAGCTCCAGGCGCAGGCCGATGTTTTCCTCCAGGTCCTCGCCGGCGGCGCGCTGCACCAGGACCGCCAGCCCCGCCACCAGGGCCAGGGCCAGCAGTCCGTAGCTCAGGCCCAGCCACAGGCGCAGCCCCGCCTGCCGGGGCCGGAAGCGGTGCAGCCAGCGGGCGCCGGCGTCCACGCGGCTCAGAGTCCGCCGGCCGCCTGCGCCACGGCGCGGAACAGGGCACGTCCCTTGTTCATGGTTTCCTCCCATTCCTTCTGCGGATCGGAGTCGAAGACGATGCCGGCGCCGGCCTGCACGTGCAGGCGGCCGCCCTGGATCACGGCGGTGCGGATGGCGATGGCGGTGTCGGCGTCGCCCCACCAGTTGAGGTAGCCGACGGCGCCGGAGTAGATGTTGCGCTTCACCGGCTCCAGCTCGCGGATGAGCTCGAGCGCGCGGATCTTGGGCGCGCCGCTGACGGTGCCGGCCGGGAAGGTGGCCTTGATCACGTCGCCGAAGCTCTGGCCTGCGCGCAGCCGCCCCCGCACTTCGCTGACGATGTGCATCACGTGAGAGTAGCGCTCGATGATGAAGCGGTCGGGCACCGCCACGCTGCCCGGTTCGGCGACGCGGCCGACGTCGTTGCGGCCCAGGTCGATCAGCATCAGGTGCTCGGCGCGCTCCTTCGGATCGGCCAGCAGCTCGGCTTCGAGGGCGGCGTCGGCCTCGGGCGTGGCGCCGCGCGGGCGGGTGCCGGCGATCGGCCGCACCGTCACCTCGCCGCCCTGCAGGCGCACCAGGATCTCGGGCGAACTGCCCACCACCTGGGTGCCGCCCAGGTCGAGGAAATACATGTAGGGCGAGGGATTGAGCGCGCGCAGGGCCCGGTACACGTCCACCGGCCGGGCGCGGAAGGGCACGCTCATGCGCTGGCTGAGCACCACCTGGAAGATGTCGCCGGCGCGGATGTACTCCTTCGATTTCTCCACCGCGGCCAGGAAGCCCTCGCGGGTGAAGCCGGAGACGAAGTCCTGCTCGTCCAGCAGGGCCGGGTCGAGCACGTCGGGATAGCTGCGCCCGGCCTGGCGCAGGCGGTGCACCAGTTCGTCCAGGCGCCGCAGGGCACGGGCGTAGGCCTGGGGCTGGGCGGGATCGGCATGCACGACCAGGTACAACCGGCCCTTGAGGTTGTCGAACACCGCGACTTCCTCGCTCAGCATCAGCAGGGCGTCGGGCGTGCCGAGCTGGTCCGGCTTGTCCGCGCCGGCCAGGCGCGGCTCGATCCAGCCGATGGTCTCGAAGCCGAAATAACCGACCAGGCCGCCGGTGAAGGCCGGCAGGCCGGGCAGCTGCGGCACGCGGAAGCTGGCGCGCAGGCGGTCGACCTCGGCCAGGGGATCGTCGAGCTCGCGCGCCTCGACCACTTCGCCGTGATCGCGCACCTCCAGCCGGTGGCCGCGGAAACTGTAGGTGCGTCGCGCCGGCAGGCCGATGATCGAGTAGCGGCCCCAGGTCTCGCCGCCTTCCACCGATTCGAACAGGTAGGTGTGCGGGCCGTCGGCGAGCTTGAGGTAGACCGACAGCGGCGTGTCCAGGTCCGACAGCACCTCGCGCACCACCGGGATGCGGGTGTGGCCTTCGTCGGCGAGTCGCTGGAAGTCTTGGGCGGAGATCACGGGCAGGCCAGGCGGGGGGATGGCCGGAGTATAGCGGCGGCGTCGCGGCGCTCGCGTCAAAGGCGACGCGGACACACGCCGCCGCACGGGATGGGCTGTCACCTGGTGTGGCCAGACTGTCGGTGTCAGCGGCCTTGCCCAGGGACGACCGCAGGGGGCAGGGACGCCCCCGACCCTTCAGGGCATCGGCCGCAGGTGCAGGCGGAACTCGACGCCCTCGCCGCCCGGCAGGTCGCGCGCCTCGGCGTGGCCGCGGTGCAGTTCCGCCACCAGCCGCACCACGTACAGGCCGAAGCCGAGGTGCGCCGCGCCGTCGCCCGGCGGCGATTTCTCGCGCAGGCTCACCAGGGAATCGAACAGCCGGCCGCGCATCGCCGCCGGCAGCGCCGGGCCCCGGTTGGCGACCGCGAGGCAGGCGCCCTCGCCTTCGCGCGCAAGCGAGAGGCGCACCCAGCCGTCCGCGGGCGTGAAGCCACGGGCGTTGTCCACCAGCTTGTCGAGGGCCTGCACCAGCAAGTCCGGCGCCGCCCGCAGCCTGACCGGGGACCCGGGCAGCTCGAGCCGCAGCTCGCGCGGCGCCAGCAGCGCCCGGTAGGCCTCGGCGCAGTCGGCCAGCAGCGCGCGCAGGTCCACGTCCTCGGCGTCGGCGCCGTCGATCGCGTGCTCGATCCGGGTCACCTCGCTCATCGTGCGCACCAGGGTGCCCATGCGCTCGACGCCGTCGCGGGCGCGCGCCAGGTAGGGCCGGCTCTCGGGCGGCAGCGGCGCCGCGTCGAGGTTGTCGA